>JADING010000007.1 GCA_017694135.1 Candidatus Scatoplasma merdavium | reverse complement strand
TAGTCAAGTAGTCTCGTGGGCTCGGAGATGTGTATAAGAGACAGCTATTAGATTAAATATCTGAGCCCCGATGTGATTTTTCGAAGTGTAAGAATACCCACCTCTGATATTTCCGCTCACTATTCCATCTTTAGTAAGAAGATTTACTACTGCATCAGAATCTTGATACTTAGAAGCGGATAAAACGTATCCAGTTAAAGGAATAATCTTCTGTTCCATCTTAGTTGTATCCGTATTCTTTTAAGCGCGAAGAAGAATCACGCCAATCTTTTTCGACTTTTACAAATAGCTCAAGGTCGCATTGTTTGCCAGTAAACCTTTCGATTTCTCTTTGTGACATCCTTCTTATTTCGCCAATCATCTGTCCTCTTTTACCTATGACAATCGATTTTTCTGAGCTATTTTCAACGATGATATCAGCGTATATTTTTATATCAGTCTCACCTTCTTCAATTTTCATTATTTCGACATTGATAGAATGCGGGACTTCTTCTTGCAGTTTTTTCAAGCAAGCTTCGCGGATTTTTTCCGAATAGAAGAAGCGCATAGGATGATCAGAAACCACATCATCGACATAAATCTTCTCGCCTTCTAATAAATGAGATTTAATAAGTTTAATCAAATCCTCAATATTGAATTTTTTCAAAGCGGAAATTTCGATAAAATCCGCATCGGGAAGAAGCTGTTTATACGCTTGCAAGTGAAGCTGACCTTTTTCAAAATCAGCAATATCAATTTTATTAAAAGCGACAATAATAGGAACACCGATTTTCTTTAAATCGTCGCACATAACTTCGTTGACTCTTCTAGTTGCATCAACCACGTATACTATGACATCGACTCCATACCTCGCTTGCTTGGCTTGTTGAACCATTTTTTGGCCCAAGAGCTTGTGAGGTGAATGGATACCCGGAGTATCGATAAAAATTATTTGCGAGTCTTCATCTTCATAAATACCCTGAACGTTTTCTCTAGTTGTCTGCTTAGTTTTTGAAACGGCTTGTAACTTAAATCCAAGGATGTTATTTAAAAGGGTCGATTTACCGGCATTAGTAAGCCCGTAAAGACAGCAATAACCAACTTTCATATTACAAGTTCTCACCGGTAAACATATAAGGAAGTAGCTCTTCGACCGTGTTTATCTTAAAGCTGCCGTTTTTAGAAAACATAACTACTGGAGTTGTCTTAGTAAGCAATTCAGACATAACTTGTCGACAAGCCCCGCAAGGAGACGCGTAAAGCTCTTCTGGTGAATCAGTAACTAAGGCTAGCAAAGCAACTTTGTTTTTAATAATACCATCGTAAGCAGCTTTAAACATGGCGGTTCTTTCACCGCAATTGGCTAACGGATAAGATGAATTCTCAATATTGCATCCGAAGTATTTCTTTCCGTTTCTAGCTAAAACAACAGCCCCTACTCTAAAATTGGAATACGGAACATAAGCGTGTTTCTGAGCCTCTAAAACATCTTTAAATAGACTCTCCATAAATTCCTTGTCTTCAAAATTGTAATACACGTCTTCTTTAAGGACAGGATAAGAATACGAAGCATCAAAAGAGTTTAAAACTGCATTTTGAAGTTCGAACATTTTTTCCGCTTCTTTTTCATCGATATGATCGTATCCGTTAAGATGCAAAAAACCATGAATAAATAAGAAGGCCATCTCCCTAGCTAAAAGGTGATTGAATTCCTTTGCCTGCTTTTGAGCAGTATCAATAGAAATGACTATCTCACCTAAATCTTTAATCGGTGACTCGATGTTTTCACCCAAATCTTGATAGGCAAAGGAAACGACATCTGTCGGTTTATCGATGTGGCGGTAACTGTTGTTTATCCTTTTAATTTCACTGTCATCCGTAACAGTACAAGACAACGTATATCTACCTTCTAAGCCCAAGTAATTAGCAGTGAATAGATAGAGGTCTTTAAACATCTTGCGCAATTTCTTCTCGTTGAGTCCCGTGCGATCTTCAAAATAAAATTCCAGACGCTTTTTCGCCATCGATTTACTCCCCTTTCAATAAAATAATACCATATTTCCCCTCTCGATTTTTTACATCCTTTCTGACTTAATCACTTCAGTTAAATCTTTTAAAATGTGAAAATATATTTTAAGTGATTCTTGTGATACACCCTTGACTTTACTAGTCATAATTGGCCAATAAAAGCCCTTAAACTCTTTGCGAACCATTAAATAGACCTCTAAGCGCAATTTCACTACTAGATCTTTATCATCAAATACTTGGCAGACATAAGAAGAAATTATCTTAAAAAGCAACAAGCTTAATAACGCGCTTTCTGAAAGATAGTTCATCTTGCATATTGAATAAATCGGTATATAAATCGGTGAGACTTTTAAAAGCACATCGCACTTTCGCGCGTTTGAATACCCTTCAAATTCCTTTTTAAACGAAATTAACTCATCTAAACGCATACTATGAATAAAGCTCATCAATCGTAAAAGTATCGCTTTCAAACTTTGAAATATACGAGTAAGGATCCTCCAAGCTCAGCAAAGATATTTTTGAAATATTTAAGGAGATAAAATAGAAAAATATCGCGTCTAGAACAATTTGATAAATATCGACTCTTTCAATTAAAAGGGCGTAGAAAAAGGAAAAAGCTATTGAAATTAAACCTTTTAAAAATGTCGCAAAGCAGTCTAGTTTTACATATGA
>JADING010000050.1 GCA_017694135.1 Candidatus Scatoplasma merdavium | reverse complement strand
CTGCAAAGATAGTGCAGCAATCTTCGTATGGGCGAATAGAAATATCGTAAGTATCAATCTTTTTAGCTAAAGCGATAATATCTAATTTATCGTAAGTTGCAAGAGGGCGAATTATAGGTAAATTGCATCCTGCTTCAATCGCTCTGATGCTTTTGAGCGTCTGAGACGCTACCTGCCCAATCGATTCACCGTTTGAAAGGACCAAACAGTTGTGGGATCTCGCTGTTCTTTCCGCTAAACGAAGCATCATTCTTCTCATAATAGTAATAGCGTAAGAAGTTCCTGCAACTTCGTAGATCTTCTTTTGAATATCGGTAAAGGGAACGATATAAAGCTTAATTTCGGATTGGAAAGCTAACAACTTTCGCATAATATCTTTAATCTTTACCAGAACCTGCTCTGAAGTATAAGGAGGGGCGGCAAAGTGAATCATTTCAAGTTTAACTCCCCTTTTCATCATCAGGAAAGATGCCACTGGTGAATCGATGCCACCGGAAAGCAACATCAGCGCTTTTCCAGCAATTCCATTAGGATATCCTCCGATACCAGGATATGAATCATAATAAAAATAGATACAATCTTCTCTAATAGAAAGGTGAAGTTCAAGTTCGGGAGAATGAACATCGACTTTAATATTAGGGCAAGAAGACAGAACCTTATCAGCGATATATCTGTTGACTTCACTTGAATGCATGTAGAAAAGCTTATCGATTCTTTTAGTGACTACCTTAAAAGTCTTTTTAGTAGTGTGTGAGCAAACTTCAACTGCTTTTTCAGCGATTGAATCGATGTTTTTATCTTGATAAGCGATACAGTGAGAAAAAGAAAGAATACCAGGGATTTTTTCAATAATCGGTTTAATATCATCGAAAGGTGTCGAATTTAAATAAATGTAAATATGATCCCTTCTCACATCGATTTTTAGCTTCTTAAAAGGTTTTAAATAAACGCGGACATTTTGACCTAAGCGGTTGATAAAATCCTTGAGGTTTTTCCCTTTTGTTCCTAACTCGCCAAAGCGAAGCATTACTAAATCTGAACTATCCATCAATCTCTCCTCCTAATATCGTGCAAAAGCTCTTTTAAAACTGCAACAAACTCTTCTCCTTGCGCGATTTCTTCCGTTCCATTAAATGACAAACGGATGCAGTTTTCGGCAATAGATTCGCTGTATCCCATCGCTAGAATAACATCTGAACCACCCTTAGATTTTGAAGAGCAAGAAGAACGTGTCGTCACATATATTTCCCTTTGAGATAAAGCTTCAACGACAACGCTAGCTTTATGGTGAAGCAAGGCAAAATTTAAAATGAAAGGCGAGCAGTGCTCTTGCGGTGAAACAATTTCTATCAAATCCGGCATTTCATTAAATTTACTTACTAAATATTGTTTCAATTCATTGGCCTTCTTTGTTCTTTCTTCCTTTTTTGCTAATCCGATTCGCATGGCCGTAGCCAGAGAGCAAATTAAAGGAGCATTTAAAGTCCCTGAACGATATCCGTCTTGCTGCTCTCCACCTTTAATCAAAGGCAAGATATCTATGCGCTTTTTAAAAGCTACGAATCCTGAAGATTTAAGCCCACCTATCTTGTGTCCTGACATTGAAAAAGCATCGATGAGAGAATAGTCTAAATCCGTTTTTAATATCCCCTGAGTAACATCAGACATAAAATAGCAGCGCGGATATTTTCTGACGATTTTAGAAATTTCACTCACCGGTTCGACAGTTCCAACTTCGTTATTTACCGCCATGACACTGACTAAACTGGTCTTGTTATCTATCGCATTAGATAGCTCATTTAGATCGATTCTCCCATATTTATCAACATCTAAATAAACGACCTGAAATCCCTCTTTTTCCAAAGCTTTAAAGACTTGAATTACAGAAGGATGCTCAATTTTCGATGTAATGATTTTATTAGCTACTTTGAAATTTCTCCTAGCGATACCTTCAATCAAAAAATTGTTTCCTTCGGTAGCACCAGAAGTAAAAACCAAGTTGTAATCAGGGATGTTAAGTTCTTTTAATATCTGCCTTTTAGCTTTCTCAATAGCTTGCAAAGAAACGCTACCAAGGTTATGAGCGGAAGACGGGTTAGCGTAAAACTCTAAAGAATACTTATTAAAAGCTGAAAGAACTTCTTTTTCTAGCAATCCAGAAGAAGCGTTATCAAAATATATCATTTGACGTATTTATCCGTTTGTTCGCGGTATATTTCTGCACCTAAAGAACCAGAGCGAGAGAAATCACCTTCCCAAAAAGCTTTCTCAGCTATTTCTAATTTGGAGCGAGAAGAAGGATAATCGGTTCTAAAGCGGTTATTGTAAACTATTAAATCTTCCGCACTTTTCATCAGTTTTACAGCATCGTTTACTTCTTGCTGCAAAGAAGAAATATTCTCTGTGAGAGTTTCGCGCATAGAATTGATTTGCGAAATATTAATCGGAACGTTACTAAGGCCTCTATCTAAAGACACTAAACCTTTATAGACCATTTGAATGCGCGGTAAAAACAATTCACTCTGCGAAGGGATATTCATATTGATGACATCTCTTTCTATTTCTTTTAACAAAGCGAAAGAAGAACGAATAAAACTAAATGAAGAATCCGCATCTTCTTTTAGAGTCTTTAAATAAGAATGGAAATTATCAAAAGCGTTCTGAACTTTATCTATTCTGAGCTTGAGCTCTTTCATAGTTGTCACCAAAGTCGAATAAGGTTGCTTAGTTGAAGAATTAATAAAACCATCAAGCATTCTCTTTTTTGATGACATATCGTCAATCATATCTTTGATAACTTCAATCTGCTCAATGTAAGTAGGAGAAATCTTATAAACCTTCTGATACTTCGGCAAAGAAGACTTCAAGTTAGCGTATTGTTTTTCCGCTTGGTAAGTAGAGACGAAAATAGAAGATTGCAAACTATCAAATTCTTTTTTCGCTTGCTTCTCCTTTTCAAAATCGTTGAAATAAGTCGATATCTGCATAGTAATGCCGTTTAAGACATCCCCTACTCCAGCAGTCGAAAGATTGCTGAGCTTAGACTTGCACTCATCTAAGCGCTGATACATTGTTTCAATGTTGCTTTTAAGCATGAGATGATGGAGAGGATAATTTTGACTTTCGAGCTCTTGGTAAGTTCTTTTAAGTTCCTCAAGCCTCTCAGGAACCACCTTGTCAGCCAAGGTATTTAAATAAGGCAAATCTTTTATAGCTTTGTTAGCAGCATCAATCAACTTGTCAATTTCAGGAATCTTTTGATTGAGTTTAGAATAATCAGCCTGATTTAAAATGTCCTCAAATTCTACAAATCCCTCAGTTAAATGCTCAAAGAGAGTATCGAAAGACTTTGAAAGAGACTCCAAAGCCGTCTGGTTTTCGCTATAAGCGTTCTTTAAGTTGCGGAACTTTTCACGCAGAACCACAATCTGGCCGCGAATATCGTCTTCTTCTTTAAGAATCGATTGTAAATCGTTATTTAATTGAATCGCTTCTCGAGAAAAGTTATCCATTGAAACTTTAGTGGAATGCAAGACGTTTTTAATATCTTTGTAATTCTTATCGCTCACCATGGTTTTTAACGATTCGCAAGCGATGTAACAGATTTTATCGTTATCGTTAAGGATAACATTGAATCTCTGGTGAACAGAAGTTGAAATTTGTGAGAATTTTGGATTGTGATTGGCGATATCTTCGATGCGTTTAATCATATTAGAGCAATCAGTCGAAAAAGAATTGTGGATTTGATCATAACGTTCTTGCAACTCTTTTACCGCTGATTTTCGCGTACGGCGCAAAAGGAGGATAAAACCAAAAACACCTCCAACAACAACCGCGATAGAAATTATGATAATCAGAACAATTAACCCTGGGTTCATATCTGCCTCTACTCAAATAATTATAGCAAAACCACAACAAAAAGGCATTTATATATCTTTAGGCAATTAAAGTGTAACTCTGGTTATTTCTTAGTTGATCCACGAATAGCAAATTGAGATTTAAAGCGGTAGACCTTTTGATCCAAATCATCTTTGAGAAGCTTAGTTAGCATTCTCACCGCAATGGAACCAACTTCAAACCAATCGATTTCTAAAGAAGATACTTGCGGGCGGACAATGTAAGAATACTTGGTACCAACGACAGAAATAACTTGAATTTCATCAGGAATTTTAATACCCTTTTCTTCCGCTGCGTTAATAACCGCACAAGCTAAGGAATCGCGCGGGCAGATAAACAAGCCTTTGTGATGAGAAGGGGTAGTAAAATACTCTTTCATATCCGAATAAAGTCTCTGGTAGGAGTCTTCAGAATGTATCAAAGACAAAGTTTCTCCACGAGATTGAGCGTAATCTAAGCAGGCATCACGGACATCATCCATCATATTTCCAGCCATAGTAACATCTAAATAGTAAGCCTCTTTGTTTCCCCTGTCGTAATACTCTTGCAATATCTGAACCAAGGTCGACTTGTAATCGAGGGTAATAGAAGAGAGTTTCTCTCCTGACATATCGTGACCGACAACAACAAGAGGAATGTTGTAAGCTTGAATAAAGCGAATGTCGTCTTCATCCAATTCATCATCGAAAATTACTGCGCCATCAACGTGAGAAGAAATGAGCTTCTCCATGACCTTCTGCGCGTCTTCTTTCGAACGTTTAGTAATAAACAAGGTAGTCTGATAACCGTAAATATTAGCGATATCGGTCATACCAGAAAGCATATTGCAAATATAGACGTAGTTTACACCGGGCAAAACAATACCTATGTTTGTCGATTTGTTAGTCGCTAAACCACGAGCAATAGCCGAAGGACGATAGCCCAATTCTTTAATTGCATCTTGAACGCGCTGTTTAGTCTTATCAGTGACATTTCCCTTTTGATTAATAACGCGTGAAACCGTAGCTAAAGACACTCTCGCGTGAGTAGCCACATCATAGATTGTCACGCGATCTTTTTTTATACTGTCAGACATATTAACAACTACCTTTCCTTCGTAAGAACGATAAAATTTTTACTACTTATTGTTATATTAACTTATATGAAAGATGAATGAAAGGGCTAAGAACACAAAAAAGCCCTCTTTCAAGGGCTTTCAGCACAAATTTACAAGTAGTTTACTGTGCAAACTCTTTACCAAGTTTCGTGACCAGCTTCATCAGCGCGGCGGAAATAACCTTGATCGTGTCTGCAGACCGGACAAAGTTTCGGAGCTTGTTTGCCAACGTGAATGTAACCGCAGTTAGAGCACTTCCAAACAACAACTTCATCGGAGATGAAGACCTTGTCAGCCTTCAAAGTCTCCAAAAGCTTTCTATAACGATTCTCGTGAACCTTTTCGACAGCAGCAACACCACGCATTTGAGCAGCAATATCGTGGAAACCTTCTTCGTCAGCAACCTTAGCAAACTCCGGATACATTTCGGTCCATTCGTAGTGTTCGCCAGCTGCAGCAGCTTCTAAGTTACTAGCAGTATCTTTAACGCCTCCGAGAGCCTTGAACCAAAGCTCGGCGTGTTCCTTTTCATTAGCAGCAGTCTCTAAGAAAAGTTCAGAGAACTGAACGTATCCTTCCTTCTTAGCGACAGAAGCAAAATAAGTGTACTTGTTGCGAGCTTGAGATTCGCCAGCAAAAGCAGCTTCTAAGTTCTTTTCAGTTTTAGTGCCTTTGAGCATTTCAGGTGTAGTAGCCATAAATAATCTCCTTTGTATTTAAATTGTAATATTCAAAACAAAACTAATCAATCCGCACGCTTGCAAAATTTCGGTGAATAATCTAATACGCAAGCGTAAATCAAATCCCCTGCCATTAGAGTTCCACCAATCCAAAAAAACACATCTAAAGCGAGTTCCATTCCCCTTGAAGGTTCAGGGTTTTGAATGGTCAAAGCTTCAAAAACAACCGTCAAAAAACAAAAGAGTGTCGTAGCTAAAACAATAGCGATATTCAAACTTGTAACCTTGTTAGCCTCTCTCATTGACCAAAGCAATGAAAAAACGCTCATGACCAAACACATCATATAAGTCGGTGTCATAGCTGCAAGGTAATTTATATCGCTGTTTACATTAACGACCACAAAATAGGCCGCAACTAGGAAGATAATACTAACGAAACAAGCGATGTCTTTTATAACTTTCCTTTTCACAAATTCATTCTCCTACAAAAAAAGAATAACATTTAATCTGAAGTTAAGTAACTACCTTTGCACAATTTCTCGTTGTTTTCACTAGTTAGAGCCAACATTGCACTTGCAAAGCTAAGAAAATGAATATATACTAATCAAGCACTAAAAATGCGCATCGCGGAGTAGAGCAGTGGTAGCTTGCCAGGCTCATAACCTGGAGGTCGCAAGTTCAAATCTTGCCTCCGCAATATTGAGATAATTCAGCTGTCGCTTGAAGCGGCGGCTTTTTTTCTTTTAAAATAAATTTATGGAACAAGAAATCAACAATGCGATAGACACCCTTAATAAAAGCCGCAAAATAAGATTGTTTTTATTAGTTTTATTCATTGTCCTCGCTTCCGTATTTGGAGCTGGCGGCTTTGGACTTGGCATTTTTGTTACCATCGCTCAAGACAATATAAACACTGCCACTAAAATTGTTTTAATCGTCTTTGCTCCCCTGTCTTTTTTCTGCTTGCTTCCAACGTTTATTTTTCTAAGCATCAGGCAAGTCATCAAATATCGCGAACGCTTTTTCCAAACTCTCTCCCCAATTCTAAAAGGTGACTATTACGAAGAATTCAACTACCGCTTCAAAGTTGATTTAAGTAAAATGCGAGCCGATTTATCTAAATGCGCAAAGAAGATTCCCGATCCAATAAGCGCATCTTACTACGAAGGAAAAATCGATGGATTTAATTTCCGCTCTTTCGGATTTGAAAGAAATATATCTTTAATTCAAGCTTACAAAAAACAAGAGAAAAAAAACTACCACCCAAAAGGGCGCTATATCGAATTCGATTTAAATAAAACGAACGAGCACGAATTGTTAATCGAAAGAAAAAACAAGTTTTCTCTTTTTAATAAAGTCAACTTACCAAACGAAGCGATTTCTGAATCGATCAAATTCAACGAACTTTACAAAGTTACAAGCGATGCGGAACCTTACGTTACACTTCAAATTCTCTCAACTCCGCTAATTTATGGAATAATTGAGCTCCACGAAATGTATAAAGGCTACGTTTCTGCCTATTTTAAAAAAGACAAAGCCTGTTTCTATTTTGATTATTATGTCACTGATTTTTACTATTCACTCGCAAAAAAGGTCGATTACAATTACGTGATGCAATTTAAACAGGAAGTTTTGCTCCCATACAACCTTTTTAAACTCCTCTATATCGAATATTATTCTCATACTCTTTAATTAATAATCTATAAATAGGCGTTGAAAATTGTCTTTTAACGTGCTTAAATAAACCCGTTAACCACGAAAGGAAATTTTACTTATGAAAAGAAAACTATTTGCTTTATCAATATTAGCTATAACTTCTTTGAGTTTAGCTGCTTGCGAAGAAGGCACTTCCTCATCTTCTAGTTCTTCTGCTTCAACTAGTTCTTCTGAGACTTCCTCTTCTTCTGAATCTTCTCAAAGTTCTTCAATAACTTCGGGAAGCTCTTCTTCATCATCAAGCTCATCATCTTCCTCTTCTTCATCTCAAATCGTCAACGATTTGACTTTCGAAGAACTTGTCAGTCAGATTACAGAAAGCCAAAAAGGCAACTACACCACCCAGTACACTTACAACGGCTTAACTTATTCTGACAACTACAATATCCCTGAAGGATACATTTATTACGGATATGTCAGCGCCGGATATTTTAAAACTACTCACTTAGGTCAAGACTGCATCATGTCTTACTTTGATAACGGCGAATATGGCACCTCTTATGGAAACGTTCAATATGTCATAAGTGAAGATGGCGGTATCGAATACATCACCTTAGATGAAGCCAATTATTTAGCGACATTAACTGCTGATGATTTAGCCGAAGCTAATTTCACTAAAGAAGGTCAGTCTTACACCACTACTAACAAAAACGTCATCAACGCTTTCGCTGGAACTTTCGCTTTAGAAATCGATTCCAATATCGCTTTTACCGATGTCTTTGAATCGGTCACTTTCACTTCTGTCAAAGTTAGAAACAACGACCGCTTACTAATTAACTTAAACATCGATGAAGATGGCATTTACCACGTCGTTTATTCTGATGTTGAAGGTTATCTTTATAACATTGGTTCGACTTTTAACAGCGGTATTGAATCAGCATTGAAAGAATACACCCCGGCCACTAAAGCTCTCGATGAAGAATATTTGGATATCTTGAATCAGGAATCTTTAACCATTAACACAATGGCTTACACCAGCATTTTTGGTCAAAATGAACAAGGCTCGCTTCAGCTCCTCGGACAGCTCCCTATCGCGAACTTCAAAGTCGCTTACGATGCTGACAGCTACGAAATCAACCAGTATCAATACGTTATTACTGGTGAAGGCGAGGATGCAACTTTAGTTGTCGATTACGAGAATCCTCTTCAAACCATCCACTACGAAAAGACCAGCGATACTACTGTTTTATATACCAGCCGTACATACAATGAAGATACTGGTAAATACGTTACACAGAGTCAGACTTTAGAAAAGGTTGCTTTCTCTCAACTTGTTGTTCCTATCAAAGGCATCTTCTCTAACATCGACTTTGCTCAGCCCACTGTTCCTGAAACTGCCAACGAATACGGATACTACGGAATATACGATGTCGATAACATCTTCTCTCTTCTCACAGGTTACAACATGACTAATCCGTTTGTTGCTATCTCCGCTTATACGCCTACCCAAGATATACCTTTCTTCTTATCCGGTATGACCAATCCGTATTTAACTAGCTTAGACGGAATGAATGTCAATGTCGCCATCGATGCCTTCCAATCAGAATTCTCCACTCCTGATCCAACTGAAGTCGATAACGATATCACCACTAATCCGACTATCGCTTAATAAATTCAATCACTCTTAAGAGATTGTTAAACATAACAATCTCTTTTTTAATTTGCTATATAATTTGCTATATAACTTTTTAAACATACATAGTATGTTTAGATTTAAAAAATTTCTTAAAACTTTAAACTCCCTATTGCATTTAACTTTCCTTAGGTGTAAAAAATAAATATACGTTTTGGAAAGGAAAAACTTATCATGAAAACCAAAAAACTTTTTTTGCCCTTACTGGCGGCATCTTTGCTTACAGGGTTAGTGGCATGCGATGGAACAATAATTAGTAGTACTTCTACTAGCAGCGAAACGGAAACCACTTCCAGTTCTGAAGCAACTAGCAGTCAAACAACTAGCAGCGAATCTTTAACCACAGTTAGCTCTTCTGAAACGTCTAGTTCATCGAGCTCAACTAGCACTGGCACTGACACTGTTACTGCACAAGAAGCCATCGACAGACTAAAAGAAGTCGTTATTGACGCTAAGTCCTACTCTTGGACCATTAATTCTTTAACGGTTCAAGGAAGAACTGATCCGATAAAAGGCGTTCTTAACCGCGAAAAGGGATATTATTCCCCGGCTGTAATTAATTACGGTGAAAACTATTACGTAAACGACGGACTTACCGGCTATCTTGATCGGACCTTTGGAAGCGGTAAAGATGAACTCACAGCCGCCTTCAATTACGAAATAATTGACGGGGTTGTTCAAGTTAAGCAAGCAGCATACTATCAAACGATGGATGGAGTCTATTATGTCCCTTCGACTTTCTACGATACCTTGTCTTGGTTATACGAGTATGATCCTTCTACCAATGAACCTACCGGAGAAATAGATTTGGCAGCTGATGAACTCACTTTAGAAACTGATGGTAGCTTCACTACCACTAACGAATGGGTTATTCAAACTATTCTCGAATTCTCTATCGTTTATAACGACGACACTTATTTAGATTTGATTGATGGCGCTAGAATCGCTATCGATAATGAAGGGAACATCAACCTCTCTTTAGTTCCTAACGAAACTGGAAAATACATCATTCCTGAAGAAGCAACTCTCATCACTTTATCTGACATCGGAACCGCCTCCATTCCGGAACTCGATGCTCTCTTAGCGGAAGACAAAGCGTTAACTCAAGGTGTTGATGCTGATACAGCTAGTTTATTAGCCGCGACTCAAAACTACGAAGTCACTACTACTGCCTATCAGATTCTTGATGGTGAAACAAACAACTTGTTCCAAAATCACGTTGAAGTTAGTGAAGATCAAGCTTTGATTCAAGCTTTAGAGCCAAACGATGATGGCGTTATGGAAGTAACTGATCAAGTCAACTACTTGTACGCTGATCAAACTGCTTATCAATACGTTAATGACGCAGTTACCGGTCAGGCAGGTTTCACTCCTGTCATGGAAGGCGTAACAAGCTGGGCCAGCTTTGTCACTCAGGCCATCGGACAATACTCGTTAGCGCCATACGCCATGTTCTACGATACTGACTTTTATAAAGCGGAAGGTGATACTGCTTATACCTATGTCGGTATCAACGCTGATTACATCGCCGCTCTCGCTTTCGGTGGATATATGGATGAAAGCGTCGGTCAATACCCTGATATCGGAACTTTAACTGTCAACGCTGATGGCTCTATCACCATCGATTTCCACTCCGTAGTAGGTTACACTGCCGATGGTCAATCTTTGGTTAGTGGTGTCACTTACACTTACAGCGTCTTAGAAGATGGCGCCGAAGAAGAATGGACACCCACAGCACCTGATACTTCTTTAGCTGATCCTACTTTCACTGAAACTTACATTACCGGTAAATTAGATGGTACTACTCAAATTTCTGCTGATATCACCGTAGAATATACTATCATCACTCCGGAAACCGCCACTTATAAGGCCTATTATATTCCGGAAGATGGAATCGGGGTCATCTATGATGAAGAGTATGACCAATACAGCATTTATGCAGACATTACTGTTAAGGGTGAAGAATTAATGACAATGTTCTACCTTGTTCCTGGTGACGTTGAAGGTGAATATGTTGCAGCGACTGATGATGGAAGCGTCTCCGCTTATTACGGCGATGCTTGGCAAGGTCTAAGTTTATTCAATATCTCTGGACAAGCTTTAATTCCTAACAGCGATAAAACTGTATACACTATGAACACTGACTTTTCTGGATTTGAAAACGGATTGCCGATGTTCACTGGTTTTGAAAGCTACGGCACTCTTACCGATTTAACAATTAACGCTGATGGAACTCATTTAACCTCTTATGTCGCCACTTATACTGGCAGCATGGTTAGCTGCGAAAACACAGTCACTTTAAAATACGGTGAAGACGCCGAGGCTCTTGATGAGACCATACGCACTCAAATTAATTATAATGTTGCTTTAATTGAATCTGCGTTTGCCCAACAACAATAAACACGCCTATTCTTCTAATTATCCTTTCTGAAAGGTCGCCTCTTGTGCTAGGAGGCGACTTTTTATATTTTATTTGACTTAAAAGAGACTTAACTTTAAAATCTTAGGCGTAAAGGAGAAAAAATGATTGTTTTAACCGGAGCTTCCGCTAGCGGAAAAACCGAAACCGCTAAAGCCCTCTACAAGTTATTTAATATCAAAAAATTTGTCACCCACACAACTAGACCTATGAGGGTTGGTGAAGTTCAAGACAGCGACTATCATTTTGTCACCAAAGAAGAATTTCTGCGTTTGAAAGATGAAGGAGCCTTCATCGAAACGACCGAATACAACCACAATTACTACGGTTCTTCAAAGGCCGAAATGGCGAATGACAAGGTCTTGATCGTTGAAACTACCGGGGCTAGAACCTTCCTGAATCTCAACGATCCAAAACTGTTCGTTTATCGACTTATCACTTCGAAAAAAATGCGCGCAAAACGAATGTATGAAAGAGGAGACGCTCCAGAAGTAATTAAAGAGAGACTCACAAACGATGTAACTAGGTTTGCTGATGAAAATTTCAAAGACCCTCGCATTATCGATGTAAACACGGAAAAACTATCTATCGATGAAGTTGCCACTTACATCTACAACGACTATCAAAAGCGCATTGAAAACATTCAAAACAAAAACTCCGGAAACTAACAATCCGGAGCTTTTTTAATTTAATTAACGCGATAGTAGCATCTTGTATAGGTCAATATATTGTTTGACTTGTCTGTCCCAAGAAAAGTCCACAGACATCGCATTAACAATTAATCTATCAACCTCATCGCGGCGCGTATAATACATGTCAACGACGTAATCGATAGTGTAATCAAAACAGTTTTCATCCCAAGAGGCAAAGGAGAAGCCCGTCGCATTCTCTTGTGAATCATAATAAGAATTGACCGTATCGTTCAATCCGCCGACTTTTGAAACAATAGGTAAAGTCCCATAGTGCATAGCGATAATTTGACCTAAGCCACAAGGTTCAAACTTTGAAGGCATCAAGAAGAAATCGGAGCCGGCGTAAACTAAATGGGATAAAGCTTCATTGTAACCGAGATATATTTTGATGTTTTCTGGGTAGTTTTTCGCCATGTATTTGAGGTTCTGCTCAATATCCCATTCCCCTTGGCCTAAAACGACTAAGCGAGCGTTTCTATTTACAAT
>JADING010000006.1 GCA_017694135.1 Candidatus Scatoplasma merdavium | reverse complement strand
GATTAATCCTCAGTTTCTACTAGTATCAATTTTCTATCACTTAAAAAATCCAAATTTAATCATAAAATAATTCAGTTTTACAATTTATTAATTAATTAATAAAAATCTTTTTTAGCAAAGCAAAAAGGCCGTTACCCTTTTAAGAGTAACAGCCTTAATTTTCAGTTAAGAAACTTATTTATTTAATTTGCCACCGAAACGAAGGAGAGCTTCATATCTTCTCTTTGCGTACTTTTCGCAGTTAGATAGGAGTTCTTCAGCGTGTTCAGGATTGAGCTTCGGAAGTTGAGAGAAGCGGGCTTGAACCATCAAATAGTCGCGGAACTTCGACCAATCAGGTTCTTTGCAATCCATAGTGAACGGACCTTCTTCAGTACCAATCTTGCGAGGATCCCAACGGAAGATCGGGAAGTAACCGCATTCGACAGCTAACTTCTCAGAAACTTCAGAGTAGGTGAGACCACCTTTGATGTGGTGGAGCAAGCAAGGTGAATAGCAGATAATCAAAGAAGGACCATTGTAAGATTCAGCTTCTTTCATGGCTTTGATAGCCTGTGTCGGATTAGCTCCTAAGGAGATAGCGGCAACATAGACGTGCTCGTAAGACATAGCGATCAAAGCGAGGTTCTTCTTGGCTTCTTTTTTACCAGAGGAGGCAAATTCAGCAATAGCACCAGTCTGAGTGGACTTAGAAGCTTGACCACCAGTATTGGAGTAAACTTCAGTATCCAAGACCATGATGTTAACGTCTTTTTCATTAGCGATAACGTGGTCTAACCCACCGTAACCAATATCGTAAGCCCATCCATCACCACCGACAATCCAGACAGACTTATCTAACAAGTCAGCCTTGTGAGCGAGAAGTTCTTTAATGCCTTCGCACTTGCTGGCTTCGAGCTTAGCAATTAAATCAGGCAAGATAGAACGGACGTGGTCTTTATCTTTGATGTTATTGGTGTAATCAACTAAAACTTCTTTTAACTCAGGTTCAACATTATCGATGTTGTTCTTAATAATGTTAACAATCTGGTTGAGTTTGAAGTCAGTAGCAACTCTCATACCATATCCGTATTCAGCGTTGTCTTCAAACAATGAGTTAGCCCAAGCGACACCGTTTCCTTCCTTGTCAGTGACAAACGGAGATAACGGAGTAGAACCGTTGTAAATAGAAGAGCAGCCAGTCGCGTTAGCAATCAACATATCTTTACCAAACAACTGGGTAGCTAAGCGGTAGTAAGGAGCTTCACCGCAACCTGCGCAAGCGCCGCAGACTTCAGTGTAAGGCATTAAGAAGGCCGCACCTTTAATGGTGTTAGTCGGGAACTTGTCAGTGCGCGGAGTGACATGCTTATACAAGTAATCAGCTGCCGCTTCATGATGGAATTGACTCTTGGCTTCTTCCATAGTGAGAGCTTTCACAGTCTTGAAAGTTCCATCAGCTTGTTTGACTTTCTTACCAGGGCAAGCTTGCATACAAACGCCACAGCCGACACAGTCACGCGGAGCAACTTGGATACGGAACTTCAAGCCCTTAACGGAAGGACCCATGGCATCGAGAACATCGTTTCTTTCGTCTTCAGGTAAGCCGGCGATTTCAGCTTCATCCAATAAGAACGGACGAATGGTAGAGTGCGGGCAAACGAAGGCACACTGGTTGCACTGGATGCAGTAGTCTTTGTGCCAAACAGGGACGACGTCAGCGATAGAGCGTTTTTCTTTGAACGAGTAGTTGTTGCGGAAGGTACCATCTTCCAATTCCCACTTTCTGAAAGTAGAAACCGGTAAATCATAACCGCGCAAAGAGTTGATTTCGTTCATGTATTCATCGTAGTAGTCATCACCGGTCTTAGATTTTTCCATGTAGTTAGGAAGTTTAGCCCAGCTAGGATCAACTTCGACTTCAATGAGACCATTAGCACCGGCATCGATAGCCTTGTAGTTAGCTTGAACGATTTCATCACCCTTCTTGTAGTAAGACTTATAGGCCATCTTCTTCATCCAGTCTTGAGCTTCAGCGTAATCCATGATAGTAGGATTGAGCTTAAAGAACGAAGCTTGCAAGATGGTGTTAGTGTGACGTCCCATGTGGCATTCAGCCGCGAGCTTGTTAGCATCGATGATATAGAACTTAGCGTGTTTAACAGCTAAATCGTGTTTCATCTTGTTAGGCATGACTTTAACGAGCTCTTCCGGAGTCATATCGGTGTTAAGCAACAAGGTACCGCCATCCTTCAAATCTTTAGCGATATCGAATTTGAAGATGTAAGAATCCAAAGAGACAGAGATAAAGTCAGCGTGTTGAATATAGTAAGTAGAATGAATCGGAGTCTTACCGAAGCGCAAGTGCGAACGGGTAACACCACCTGATTTTCTCGAATCGTAAGCGAAGTAAGCTTGAGCGTACATTCCGGTCGCATCACCGATGATCTTACAAGAAGACTTGTTGGCCGAAACCGTACCATCAGAGCCTAAACCATAGAACAAGCAGGAAGTGTAATCACCATCAACGTGGAACGAATCATCAACAGGAATAGAAAGGTTGGTGACATCGTCGTTGATACCGACAGTGAAAGAAGTCCAATTCTTTTTAGCATCTAAGAAATCAAAGACCGCCTTAATGTGCTTAGGTTGAGTATCGTGGCTAGATAAACCGTATCTACCACCTAAAACGACATCAACGTGACGGTTCATTTGTCTCAAAGCAGCAACGACATCTAAATAAAGAGGTTCACCCAAGGAGTTAACTTCCTTAGTACGATCCAAAACAGCAATCTTCTTAACAGTTTCCGGAATAGCTTCGCAGAGCAACTTAGCGGAGAACGGACGATATAAGTGAACGCGGACAACACCGACCTTTTCACCTTCAGCGTTGAGCTTGCTGACGACTTCAGAAGCTGTTTCGCAAGCTGAACCCATTAAAATGATAACCTTAGTGGCATCTTTTGCACCTTCGTAAACAAACGGAGCGTAATGTCTACCAGTGAGTTTCGAAGCTAAATCAAAGTACTTTTCAGCGACTACAAGAATGTGCTCATTGTGAAGGTTCTGAGCTTCCATAGTTTGGAAAACAGTATCGTCGTTTTCAGCGCCACCGCGAGTAACCGCGTGTCCGTGCGGATTCAAAGCCTTTTCTTTAAATTTCTTTAAAGCTTCTTCATCCAAGAGAGATTTCCATCCAGCATCTTCGACAAATTCGACATTTTGAATTTCGTGAGAAGTTCTAAAACCATCGAAGAAATGCATGACCGGAGCCGAAGACTCAATAGCAATTAAATGAGCGACCGGAGCCAAGTCCGCAACTTCCTGAACAGAACCGGAATTGATCATAGTAATACCAGTTTGACGGCAAGCGTAGATGTCTTCGTGATCACCAAAGATAGACAACGAACGAGAGGCTAACGATCTAGCAGCAACGTGCAAAACCGCCGGCAACTCTTCACCGACCCATTTATAAATGTTCGGAATCATCAACAACAAACCTTGGGAAGCGGTATAAGTGGTAGACAAGCAGCCAGCTTGTAAGGCACCGTGGACTGAACCAGAGGCCCCAGCTTCAGATTGAAGTTCAACAACATCAACCGTATTTCCAAATAAGTTTTTCTTCCCTTGTGAGGCGTAAGCTTCAACACCTTCAGCCATCGGAGAAGACGGAGTAATAGGATAAATAGCCGCTACTTCGGTAAACAAATAGCTACCTAAGGCCGCAGCCGTATTCCCATCAACCGATAAGAAGTGCTTCTTAAATTCCATAAATTCCTCCTAGCGCATTTATTATAAATCTTTACAACGCCTTTTTAAATCGCCAAAAACGTTGTAAAAGATGAAGCCGAATTAAATTACATGCTTTAGATAATCTCTAACTTTATAAGAGAGATCCGCTCTCTTCAAAGCGAAATCAATAGTTGCTTTAATATACCCGAATTTATCTCCGATATCGTATCTTTCACCAGTAAACTTACAAGCGTACAAAGAACGCTCTTTCATCTGCATTCTAATAGCGTCAGTAAGCTGAATCTCCCCGTTGATACCGGGTTTAGTTCTCTCGAGCTTTTCAAATATATCGGGTGTCAAAATATATCTTCCTAAGACAGCGTAATCAGAGGGAGCGTCTTCGACTTTCGGTTTCTCAACAAAGTCGACAATCTTGAAGTTTGCATCGGTAGGTAACACCTCTTTTGAAGGATCGACAATACCGTATTTATAAACCTCTTCATGTTTGACCTTCTGAACACCTAATATCGTTGTTTTCTTGTCTTCGTAAGCGGAAATCAATTGACGCAAAGCCGGCTTAGTTTCTGAAACGACCAAATCGTCACCGAGCAATACCGCAAAAGGTTCATCACCGATAAAAGATTTCGCACACAAAATCGCGTGGCCCAAACCTTTAGGTTCCTTTTGGCGGACATAAAAAACGTTAGCTAAAGAAGCAATCTGGTGCACTTCATCAGCTAACTCTTTCTTCCCGCTCTCTTTTAAGCGCTGCTCTAATTCAAAATTGATATCGAAATAATTTTCCATCGAATGCTTGTTTGAATTAGTAATAATTAAAATATCTTCAATTCCCGATTTGATAGCTTCTTCAACAATAAAATGAATGGTTGGAGTGTCAACAATAGGAAGCATCTCCTTAGGCATTGATTTAGTAGCTGGAAGAAATCTCGTTCCCAATCCAGCTGCCGGTATAACTGCTTTTTTTACACGTGGTATAGATGGCATAGCTTAAAAGGCTCCTTTGAGTTTTTCTTGTCTCTAGTATAGCATTTTACAATAAAACATAGGTATTTAATTATATATAAGTTAAAATGCAGCTTTATAAACGAGGAATAGAAAGACTCAACTCACTCTAAAGAAGCCTTGAGTTCAAAGATTTCATCACGGTAAGTAACAGCCTTTTCAAAATCCAACTCGCTAGCGGCCTTCTTCATAGCTTTTTCTAATTCTTTAATTAGCTGCAGAGTTTCATTCTTAGTTAATTTACCCTTGTTCTTAATCAATTCAGGGTTCTTCTTAGAAACCAAACGGACCGGTTCAACCAGAGGTTTAATAATCGTTTTCGGAACAATGTTGTTCTCTTTGTTGTATTTAATTTGAATATTCCTTCTTCTCTCAGTTTCATCAATCGTCTCTTTCATCGACTTAGTTATCGAATCAGCGTACATGATAACTAAACCTTCAGAATTTCTCGCCGCGCGCCCGACAATCTGAATAAGAGATCGAGAAGAGCGCAAAAACCCTTCCTTATCCGCATCTAAAATAGCGATTAAAGAAACCTCAGGAATATCTAAACCTTCGCGCAAAAGATTGATACCGACAACGCAATCGTAATCTCCCTTGCGCAATTTATAGATAATCTCAGTTCTTTCAATAGTCTTAATTTCATGCTGCAAATACGCAGCTTTAATTCCGTTGCGCTTAAAAAAATCCGTGAGGTTTTCCGCGTCTTTAATAGTCAAAGTACAAATTAATGCCCTCTGGTTAACTTCGCTTCTCTTTTTGATTTCTTCGAGCAAATCATACACCGGATTAGCCTTGTTAGAGCGCACCTCAATTCGCGGATCAACTAACCCAGTAGGACGGATAATCTGTTCAGCAGAAATGCCGTTAGCTTCTTCAATTTCAAAGTCTCCAGGAGTCGCTGAAGTACAGATAATCTGTCTGGCCTTAGAATAAAACTCTTCAAATTTCAAAGGTCTGTTATCCAAGGCTGAAGGAAGGCGAAACCCGTAATCTACTAAGACTTGTTTACGCGCTCTATCTCCTAAATACATACCTCTAATCTGCGGTAAAGTCGCGTGAGACTCATCGATAAAAATAATGTAATCATCAGTCAAATAATCAAGCAAGCAGAACGGGGTTGAACCCGGTTCACGCTGTTCAATATGACGGGAATAATTTTCAATTCCACGGCACATACCAAACTCTTCTAAAGACTCAATATCCATTCTAGTCCTTTGATCTAGCCTCTCTTCTTCTAAAAGCTTCCCTTCCGAATGAAAATAAGCGAGTCTATCTTTAAGCTCTTCTCTAATAGTCTTACAAGCGAGTTTAATTCGCGCATAAGAAGAAGCGTGCTCATCCGCCGGGAAAATAAGAATGTATTCTAAAGAAGAGACAAATTCCCCAGTTGTCATCTTTACTTGAATTATTTCTTCAACAGTTCCCTCATCGTCAAAATATATGCGGATAACATCATCACCGAGGTTAAAAGGAGCAATCTCTAACATATCTCCTTTCAAGCGGAAAGATCCCGCACTTAAAGAAAGGTTATTTCTTTTATACTGCGCATCAACCAAGCGGGCTTGTACGCTTCTTAAATCAATCTTTTCTCCAACTCTAAACGCCGTAGATAATCCAGAATATTCATCAGGATCAGTAAGACCGTAAATCGAGGCCACCGAACAGACGCATATCGTATCTTTCCTTGAAAGGATAGAATTGACAGCTGAAGAGCGCATAAGTTCCAACTCGTCGTTAATAACCGCTTCTTTTTCAATGTACGTGTCAGATTTAGGTAGATAAGCTTCCGGGCGATAAAAATCAAAGTTTGAAATGAAATACTCAACTCTGTTATGAGGAAACAATTCTTTAAACTCCGCATAAAGCTGGCCAGCCAGAGTCTTGTTGTGAACTAAAACCAAAGCTGGGCGCTGAGACTTTTCGATAATGTTAGCCATCGTGAAAGTTTTGCCGGTTCCTGTCGCCCCTAATAAAACCTGAATTTTCTTTCCTGAATCTAACCCTTTAAC
>JADING010000049.1 GCA_017694135.1 Candidatus Scatoplasma merdavium | reverse complement strand
GGTTTTTTATTTATTTTGAAACTTTTGAAAGCTTCTAAATAAACTCCTGTCCATTTTCAATCGAAGAGACTTAATTGCACAACTTCTCTTTTATCTTTGGAGAGTTTAGTAATAACTTGTTTAATCTCATCATAGGCTTTAACGTGTTGATTTGGTATTTCTCGGAGCTTCGGTTTATTGTGAGGTTATATTTTGCGACTAGTTTTTTCAAATTTCAATTATTCATTTATTTCAAAAACTTGCCGTGCAATTTGAATTTAATTTAAACAATATACATTAAATTACTCTTTCGTTTTCATTAGAAACCTTGCAAATCTCACCTTTTTCTATTTTTTCCATTCAACTGTAATCTTATATTGCTCGTTATATGTGAAATCCCAATTACTATCCCAACTAGCTGGTTTTTCACTTACCATACAATGCACTATTAAATTGGCTCGATTTTGATTGAAAACAAGTTCGCCCATTTCTAAAACACTTTCTGGAATTGTAATCTCGCTTATCTTTGCTTGGCTAAAAGCTTGATCACCAATTAATGCTAAATTTGTACATTCATCTAAATTTACTTTTTCTAAACTAGAACATACAGCAAAAGCACCTTCTTTAATAAACTCCAAAGAACCCCCTAAAGAAATTTCTTTTATCAAAGTAAGTTGCTTGAAACTATTTTTACCAATATATCTTAAAGATTCAGGAAGAGTAAGCTTTGTTATTTTTCTAGCACTTGATGGGATAAAGCTAACATCACTACCATTAGAAACACCAATTGTCCCTTCTTTCACTTCAAATTCACTAATTTTTGTATCTCGAACATTAACTAACCAGCCATCAATATAAAGTCCATTATCGCTCCAATTTGTACTATTATTATAAATTTCAGTTAACGCAAAAGCATTATAGCCAATTGTATCAACCGAAGAAGGAATATTAACTGACTCTAAATTATATAAACTAGAAAAAGCTTTGTCCCCAATTAGTTTTAAACCTTCAGGAAGAGTAATTTTAGTTAAATTTCTCGCATTATTTAAAAAAGCGTTATTAGCAATAGCAATTGTCCCTTCTTTAACTTTGTATTCGCTTAAATTCAAAAAGTCACTATTGATAGCTAAAAGATAATTGTCTACATATAAAACTCCATTTTCCCAATTACTTTTATCTTCATAATAAGCAGAACCATAAAAAGTATTATGTTCAAGCGCAATAGGTTTATTAGGTAAATCAATATCTTGAAGAGAGGAGCAGCCACCAAAGACACTTGTACCAATTTCTTCAAGTGTTTCAGGGATAACAATAGATTCGAGTTTTTCGCAATTTTCAAAAACCATGTCTCCTATTTCAGTGACATTTTTAAGTTCAACATTTCTTAATTCTTTTGCATCTTTAAAAGCATAAAGCCATATTTCTTTTAAAGATTCAGGTGCAATAAACTCTTTTAAAGCAGTTTGAGAAAAAGCGTTTGCTCTTATTTGTACAAGTGAGGTAGGAATATTAATGTTTGTTAAAGAAGAACAGTTTTCGAATGCATAATCAGGAATTACAGTTATATTATTTGGCAAAACTACTTCTTCAAGATTTTTTGCGCCATAACACATTTTATTACCAAGACTTTTTACACTTTCTGGTATAACAAGTTTTTTGATAAATAAATTATCAGCAAAAACTTTATCGCCAATTTCTATCACATCAATATCATTTACTCTTGAAGGAATTACTACTTCATTATTAATTTCACTAATTCCTTCAACACTAGTTAAAACTCCTTCTTCATTAACGTTAAAGCTTATTGATGCAGGAATATTTTCTTCCCATTTAGCGTATAAAGTTTGATCTTTTGTAACTTCAAAAGGAAAAGTAACCTTGTTTATAAAGTTTTCTTCTAAATACCAGCCAAGGAACGTATAGCCATCTCTTGTTGGGAGAGGCTCTTTTTCAATTTTATTAGTTTTTAAATCGGTGACTCCTGTCCCACCATTTAATTCAAAGTGAACATTATAAGTATTTTCTTCCCACTTAGCATATAAAGTTTGATCTTTTGTTACTTCAAAAGGAAAAGTAACCTTGATTATAAAGTTTTCTTCTAAATACCAACCAAGGAAAGTGTAGCCATATCTTGTTGTATATGGTTCACTTTCAATAATTGAGGTAACAACATCTTCAACTTTTGAACCGCCATTGCTATCAAAAGAAACTTTAAATTCTTTTGGCTCTTCATTGACAAGTTCATAATAAGCATAAACATTAACATCGCTTTTTAAAGCGGTATTTTGATAAAAATCTGCAGTTAGCTCATCTTCAAAACTTTCATTATCAAAATACCAACCCTTAAAACTATAGTTTTCTTTTTGTGGAGCATTAGGTAAAGTTAAAATTTCATTTCCACTGGTTTTGATTGTTGAAAAAATTGCATTATCAACATAAAAAGAAATGGTATATTTTTCAACGATAGGTTTACTTTTCTTTTCATAAAAAGCATAGCAATCAAGGTCTTCTAAAAGAGGTTTATTTAAGAAATAATCTCTTGTCAATTCTTCACTCCAAATATTCTTATCTAAAAACCAACCCTTAAAATCATAATTTTCTTTATTTTGTGCTGAAGGTAGATCGATTGTCTCATATCCTTTAGTTTCAATTTTATCAACCAAAGTTGATTCATCATAAAAAGAAATAGTATGTAATTCTCCACCTATTTCATTTGTCCCACAAGAAGATAAAATTGTAATAGGTAAGCTGAGTAATAAAATGCTTTTAAATAAAATTTAATTTTTCTTTTTCATAAAAAATATCCTTGTTTTGCGCACTATATATTATAAATTATTAGGATTTATTTCAAGTTAAATAAAACCTCAAAACAGTATGGAATAAGTTCCAATTAATGTTTTCGCAAATTTTAAAAATATTCGTATTTTTTAATAACCTTAGAGAATTAACGTTCCTGCTATAGAAGTGTTCAATTTTTTGCTACAAAACTCGTTCAACTCTTTTACGTAGATTTTCATCAAACGCATTGACTCTTTCTTCTTGTAATTTTCTAAACTCATTTGTTCTTTCTTTTTATTTTCAAAGCACAACTAACTTTAATAATGTTCATATTATAATAGGATTATTGAAGGAGGCTATATATAAATGGCTAGTAATTCTCGTATTGGCTTAGGTCGTATTTTACCTATAGTCGCTGTCGTTTTAGGTTTGGTGTCTCTTATCGGTTTAGCTTTAGATGGCATCACAATATCTCAAGAAATTCCCTTTTTCGGGAAAATAGAAGCATCAATACCTTTCCACAACATCGTGTTTGGAGGTACTGTTGAAATTGATGGTGTCGAAATGGGTAATGCTGAACCGACAGGTATGTTAGTCATTGGCATTATCGCTATCCTCTTAGGATCCTTAGCTTCTATTGGTGCTGTGCGTTCTCGCCTCATCGCTCCCATCATTGCCGGTGCCTTGTTGTTTGTCGGCGCCATTATCTGCTTCTGCACCGTCCAACTCGCTTTAGGTGATGATTACAATAACTTACCAGATGAATTAAAAGATGTTTATAAACTCGGAACCGGAGCGGTTCTCACCGGTGTCTTAGCCTTAGCCGCTGCCGCCGTTGATGTCGTTTCTATTCTCTTCTCAAGAAAAGCTAAATAACACAAACCAAATCTAGATCTAAGGCTGTTATTAACTAAAACTAAACTTAGTTTAACAGCCTTTTTTGCTACGTTAAAAACATCTAGTTACTTCATAGTTTCCTTACTAGATATATGTTTTCTATCAATACAAGCATATTGATAATTAATCCTAAAGGATAATAAAATTTGATTGCTCAATTACATAAGATGAAAAAGATAAATATACCTAAAGACGTGAACTACATTATCGAAACCCTCCAGTCAAACGGATTTGAAGCTTTTATGGTCGGCGGATGCGTTCGAGATGAGCTGCTTAATAAAAAACCTAACGATTACGATATCTGCACTTCCGCGAAGCCAGAAGAGATAAAGAAAATATTCCCTAAAACCATTGATACAGGTATCGCGCACGGAACAGTAACGGTCAGATTAAATTCCACAAATTACGAAGTTACAACTTACAGAATCGATGGAGATTACTTAGATAACCGCCACCCATCTTCAGTATCCTTCACCTCATCTTTAAAAGAAGATTTAGCTAGACGTGACTTCACTATTAACGCCATGGCATATTCTTCTAAGACAGGTCTAATAGACTTTTTCAACGGACAAGAAGATTTAAAAAACGGAATAATTAGAGCAGTTGGTGAACCCTCTCAAAGATTCGATGAAGATGCTTTAAGAATTCTTCGCGCTGTTCGTTTCTCTGCCCAACTCGGTTTTAAACTTGATGAAAATACCGCTCAAGCATGCAAAAACAAAGCTCCACTGCTTAAAAACATCTCCCAAGAAAGAATAAGAGACGAACTTTTTAAAATATGTCTCTCAGATAACGTAAACAAACTTGTGGACTGCTACGAGCTTTCAATTACCAAAGTTGTTTTCCCTGAATTTGACACTATGATGGAAACAACGCAAGAGAACCCCCATCACATATACACAGTCGGTATACACACTATTAAAACTATGGAAAACCTCCCTAAAGATCTCACATTGAGATTAGCAGGGCTTTTCCACGATATCGGCAAGCCAGCTTGCAAAACTATGGAAGATGGATCAGCTCACTTTTACAACCATCCGGTTGTCGGAGCAAAACTTTGCGAAACCATTCTCGAAGGTTTTCACACAAGCAAGAAACTAATTAGCGATGTTTCTTTCTTAGTCTTACATCACCAAGATCAATTTCCTCCTGTATTAAAAAGCGTTAGAAGAGGCGTGTTTAAAATTGGTTTAGATATGTTCCCTTCTTATTTAGCATTGCAACGAGCGGATTGTTTAGCTCAATCAGATCTATCTAAAGACTATTTAAAAACCATCGATGAAATTGAAAAGCTATATTTAGAAATAAAGAAGCAGAACGAATGCTTATCTTTAAAAGACTTAAAGATAAACGGATACGATCTCATTAACTTAGGTTACAAAGGAAAAGAAATTGGGACTATCTTATCTAACGCGCTGAAATACGTTATCGATAATCCCAATTCTAACGATAAACAGACTCTTTTAAATAAAATTGATACGTTTTTATAACTACTCAAACGAGAACTGAGAATTATAAAGCGAAGCGTAGAAACCATTTTGCGCCATAAGCTGATCGTGGGTTCCCTGTTCAACGATATTTCCGTTTCTCATAACTAAGATAAGATCGGCATTTTTAATAGTTGAAAGCCTGTGGGCAATAACGAAAGAAGTCCTTCCTTTAGTCATTCTATCCATCGCTTCTTGAATCTTTTCTTCTGTTCTCGTATCGACGTTAGAAGTAGCCTCATCAAGAATGAGTAAAGGAGCATCTTTTATCATCGCTCTAGCGATCGTCATTAGCTGCTTTTGTCCACCAGACACTGAAGATTCGTCTTCTAACATGTAATTGTACCCACCAGGAAGAGTCTTGATGTAATGAGCGATATTAGCTTCTTTACAGGCTTTATCAATAGTTTCTTGCTCAACATCCTTAGTGTTGTAAACCAAGTTTTCCTTTATAGTTCCTCTAAACAACCAAGTGTCTTGCAAAACCATTCCGAAAATATCGTGCATCTCTTCTCTTGGCATATCCTTTGAAGAAACCCCATCGATAAGAATTTCACCAGAAGTCACTTCGTAGAATCTCATCAATAGGTTAACTAAAGTGGTTTTACCAGCACCGGTAGGTCCAACGATAGCGACTTTCATACCCGGAGAAATCTTCGCTGAGAAATTGTGAATAATCTCGCGCGAATCATCGTAAGAGAAACAGACGTTTTTAAATTCAACCTGCCCTTTAACCTGCTCCTTACCGTTTTCATCTTTAAACACATACTTCTTGTCGCTCTCATCTTCAAGTTCTTTTTCATTTAAGAAAGAGAACACGCGCGAAGATGACGCCGCTGCCATCTGCATAGTATTCATGGCCTGAGCAATCTGAGAAAGCGGAGACTGGAACAGATTAACGTAAATCATAAATTCAGTAATGATACCATAAGAGAAAGCTGGATCATTAACAACAAGCAAACCGCCGACAACAAAGACCGCTGCATAAGCTACGTAAGAGATAAAAGAAACCAAAGGTTGCATCAGACCGCCGAAACACTGAGCCTTAAACATCGCGTTTTTAAGAGCTTGGTTAGATCTCTCAAAATCCGCTTTGACTTTCTCTTCGGCGTTAAAGCACTTAATGACTAACTGGCCATTGTAATCTTCCTCTACAACCGCGTTAACATCACCTAAAGTCTCTTGTCTCGCCCTAAATTGCGGCATAGCAAACTTGGTGACAATGATGAGGAAAACCGCCATAAACGGAACGGAAATTAAGGTAGTTAACGCCATCTGCCAAGAAGTAACAAACATAGCGATCAAGACGCCGATAATAAGCAAGGCCGATTGGACAATCATCGAAACCGACTGCTGGAGAGATTGACCAATCTGATCGACATCGTTTGTCAAACGAGACAAAATATCACCAAACTGATGAGAATCAAAATAAGAAAGAGGAACATCGTTGATTTTCTTAGTAATCTTAGTTCTCAATCTCATAGATAACAGCTGAGAAATCGTGGTCATCACATAACTAGAAACATAACTAGAAACGGCAACCAAAGCGTAAATCAAAATTAAAATCAGAGCTTTCTCAATAATAAAATCAATATCGATAGAATGAGACAAGGCGTTATAAGCAATCTCATTAGTCAGCTCTTTTAAAATTGAAGGGGCAATAATCTGACAGACAACCGAGCCAATCATCAACAATGAAGAGACGATTAAAGCAATAACAAATCCCTTCTTTATTTCACCTTGAGCCTTGAGCCCGGAAACCATGTCTACTGTATATTTTTTACTTTTCATTCTAATCCAAGCTCCTCCTTTGAAAGCTGAGATAACGCTATCTCTTTATAAACAGGGCAATTGTTTAAAAGCTCATTGTGGGTACCAATACCAACCATTTTCCCTTCTTGTAAAACCACGATCTTGTCAGCGTCCATAATAGTTCCAATGCGCTGAGCCACAATGAGTTTCGTCTTCCCCTTTTCTTCTTTCGCTAAGTTCTGCCTAACTTGTTTATCAGTCTTAAAGTCCAAAGCGGAAAAAGAATCATCGAAAACGAAAATCTCCGGATCAATCGCAATAGCTCTAGCGATACAAAGCCTCTGCCTCTGCCCACCAGAAACGTTAGTTCCACCTTGAGCAATCGGAGCTAAATACTTCCCGTCCATCTTTTCGATAAATTCGCTAGCACAAGCGATAGAAGCACAGTGCTCCGCTTTCTCAACATCGATATCTTTGCCAAAACCGATATTGGAAAGAATAGTTCCAGAAAACAACTGACCTTTCTGCGGGACAAAACCGATCTTAGAGCGCAGCGTCTTCTGCTTGACATCTTTAACGTTGACTCCATCAACTAAAACTTCACCATCACTAGCGTCATACAAGCGGTTAACAAGATTAATCAAAGTCGATTTACCCGAACCAGTAGAACCGATAAAAGCCACCGTTTCACCCTTGTTAGCCTTGAAAGATATATGCTCTAAAACATATTCGTCAGCGTCAGGATACTTAAATGAAACATCTTTAAACTCCACTGTTCCTTCACTGATAAATTCCTTCTCAGTTTCAGGATCCTTAATTGAATTCTCCATATCTAAAATTTCATTAATACGATTCGCCGCAACACTAGCACGGGGCCAGAAAATAAACATCATAATAAGCATCATAAACGACATAACAATTTGAGTCGCAAGCATGGTGAAAGAAGTGATGGTGGCGTAATCAGCTGAACCTTTGTTAGCTAAAAGAGATCCAATCCAATAAATAGCCAAAGTCAAACCGTTCATAACAATAATCATCAAAGGAGACATAAGTCCCATTACTCTGCCAGTGAACAATTGCGTTTTAGTCAGCTCAACATTCGCCTTATTAAATTTTTTCTCTTGGTAAGATTCTCCGTTAAAGGCCCTTACTACTCTTAAACCAGTTAAATTTTCTTGCGTTAAACCGTTAATTATATCGGTCTGTTTCTGCATGATTTTAAACTTAGGGATTGTCAACCCCATAATCACACCGATACCGATGATTAGCAAAACGATAGCCACAGCAG
>JADING010000048.1 GCA_017694135.1 Candidatus Scatoplasma merdavium | reverse complement strand
CTGCTTTTGATATTTGGAACCGCAGCAATTAGTTTCATCGACATACAAAGCGGCTTTTTCACTTTGCTACCCTCATCAATAATAGGGGTAGTCTTTGGTTTGTCAGTTAAAAAAGTTGGATTAAACATCGTTTCTTTTTTCGCATTACTCAGTGTAAGCTTTCTAACTCAATACATCTTAATATATCCAATTAACTTCTTTTTTGAAGTTGATTTAATTGAAGTTTACAGCAAGATATTTTCATTAGAAACAGAAAAGTTTAAGCTAGTTTTTCCACTGTTTTATCTACTGATCAGCTGCGTGTCATCCCTGATTATTTTCCTAGTAACAGAAAGCGAAATAACTAAATTCAAGTCTGTCAAATACCCACAAATAAAATACGAGCCAGTGTGGATACTATCTATTTACGCATTTTTCCTCGTTCTTTTTATCATATTTGAAACTCTGAGCATCAAATCGTGGGCCATGTTCGCTCTTTCTTACCACTTGATAGCAACTTGCTATGTCATATCCATAACTTTCAAAAAACACTGGAAATACTACATTATTTATTGCACCGATTTAATAATCTGTACAGTTGTCTTCGCCGTGTGTTCCGCGTTTCAATTTCCCATTTTGGGAGGAGAAATAGTTTGTATAATTAACGTCATCATATATTTAACTATGATAAAATATGCGTGTCGATTATACGTTACACCTATTAAAAAAGAAGAAATCGATTTATTAAAAGAGGACAATGACAATGGATGACTTTTTTAAACGTTGTGGTATTGGTATCGCGGTTATAGTCTTTTCACCTTTGTGGATTGCCTTTTTTGCCTTAGTTATTTTATACGCTTCTTTAAATCTGATTCTTTCCCCTCTTAAAATGCTCTTTTATCTTGTTTTGAAAAAGCAGAATTATTCAATTCGCTCAAGCTATGATGAGCAGGCTGAAAGAATATTAAAGCAGCTTCAATCTCCTCAACCTCCAGTCAATAACAACATACCGGGTTACATGTTTACTAATGCCCCTACAACTTCTTTTACTTCGATAAAAAGCGGGACAACTTATCAAGCTCCTAATCAACCTAGTTTTAACAACAATTTTCAAAATAATATTCCTAACATCAACCCTTATAACAATCCTAATAACTTCTATTCAAATCAAAACTATCAAAATTATCAAAATCCATCTTACCCCAATCAAACTCCTAACTTTCCAAATAGCTTTCCTCCGCAAAATAACTTCCCGAATCAAAACAATCAAGTTAACGGATTTAACTATCCTAATAACAACCCTAATAACAACGAAAACAACGGAGGCCAAAATTAATACTCATGGTTACTCTTATTAAATTTTCTGAATCAGATAAGAAGATTCTCTTGATTTTACTTATTATCATTCTTCTTTTTATCATTGTTTTCGGCTACTTACAAAAGCTCGTAGCTTATATCATGCGCAAGCAAGGATTAGCTGTTGATACGATGATGTATGATATTTTGCGCACTGGTGTCATTAAGAAGAAAGGTGAATTTAAAAAAGAAGCTTACCGTAAGTCAATGGTGCTATTTACAAAAAAGGCCTGGATTCCATTCTTAATAATCGCCGTTTCTGTTTTAGCTATTCTAATCTTCGGGTGGGCTAAAGGAGAAAACGGGCTTTCTTATTATCCTGAAGCTTGGAGCAGTTTAACTTTCGATTTAGATTGGCCAACAAATGAATTCTTCGGTTTAACTATTGTTTCTGATTGGCCTAGTATTGTTAAATATCCTGATTTCAGCTGGTCTATAGATAAGTATTACGCCCTGTTTTTCACTTTAATTGGTGCGATAAGCGCTTTGTTCTACCTCTATCAAGTTCAAGCTTATTTAGCTAGAGCAATGCGCATCAGACGCTTAGGAAGGACTTATTTTTCGAAAGATTTAGAAAAGCAAAGCAATCAGCAAATTGCTCAATAAGGAGAAAATATGAAAATTAAAAAAGTTTTAGTTACCGGTGGCTTAGGTTACATCGGATCTCACACCATTGTTGAACTTGTAAACAAAGGATACGAGCCAATTATTATCGATAACCTCTCTAACGCTTCAATCAAGGTCTTAGATGTCTTAGAGCAGATGCTTAAAATTAAGATTCCCTTTTATCAAATTGACTGCACAGATTCTTGCGAAGTGAACAAGGTGTTCGATGAACATAAAATCGATGCCGTTATCCATTTCGCTGCTTTAAAAGCTGTTGGCGAATCAATTCAAAAACCTGCGGAATACTATTACAACAACTTGGTTTCTACTTTAACAATTCTCAAAGCAGTCCAAGCTCACGGAGTTAAGAACTTCATCTTCTCTTCATCTGCAACCGTATATGGAAATCCGATTCACGTTCCATGCTTAGAAAGCGATCCTATTGTTAACGCCACCAACCCTTATGGACAAACTAAGATTATTAACGAAAGAATTTTAACTGACTACTCAAACATCCACAAAGACACCAATATCGCTTTGTTGCGTTATGCAAATCCTATCGGAGCTCACTCTAGTGGAAAACTTGGTGAGAATCCTAACGGCATACCTAATAACCTTATGCCTTATGTCTCCCAGGTTGCCGTTGGAAAACGCGACAAACTCACAGTCTTTGGTAACGACTACCCGACAAAAGACGGAACATGCATCCGCGATTACATCCACGTTTCCGATTTAGCGTTAGGTCATGTCTTAACCTTAGAAAAATTTGAAACTGATCCCGGCCTTGTTATTTATAACCTCGGTACAGGTGAAGGAACCTCTGTCCTCGATTTAGTAAACGCTTATCAGAAAGCAACTGGAATCAAGATTAATTACACCTTTGGCCCTCGCCGTGATGGAGATATTCCTACCAACTACTTGGATGTTACAAAAGCCAAAAACGAACTTGGATTTAAGTGCAAATACAGCATTGAAGACTGCTGCAAAACGGCATACGAATTCCAAATCAAACATCCGAACGGTTATTAATCTATAAACAAAAGAGCCTGTTTTTCTCACTCAGGCTCTTTTTCATTTTCTTCTTTTACTTCATCTTTGTTAGATAGATAATAAGATCCATCTTCTAAAGCGATTTTGTTTGCTTTAAGAAGCGATGACAAACAGTTAATTACTTCTTCTTGCAGCTTTGAAGAAGTTTTAAAACCAAACAACGAATTGGCGAGTTTAACAATTTCGTCTTGCGAATCAGCCTGTCCGTTAGCAATCAAAGAATACACGCAATTTTCAATTTCCTCTTTAGGAATAAACTCTATTTTCTTTGAAGCCTTATCTAATTCGGAGCGGTTTCTAATAGGGAATTCTACTTGGCTGTTAAGATAGATAAATCCGTCGCGAATAGACACATCATCAATTTCCTCTAAAGCCTTATATACCGCATCGTGCTGTTCTTCTGAAAGGGACTTAATATTGGTAATTTCAGCCAAGCGCTTCTTAAGCAAGTTAATGTTAATCGGGGCTTCAACTTTCAATATTTTCATAAGTAAAGTCTGCAAGCTTAAGCTGTCTTGATAAACTAAGACTCTACGCTTAGGCCCGCTGTAAACTTTATATAAAACAGAATTGAGGCTATTTAATTCAAACTCGCTGCTCTTTCTTTCAATCTCAAAAGGCTTGCTCTGTTTAACTGCTTCCTCTTGATCAGACTGAGAGATAAAATCGAGTATCTTGTTAAATTCGCGCTTAGGATTTCGGTAATACTCAGGAGAATACACGTGGTATAGCCTCCAACCTAGGTTGCGTAAAACGTCTCTTCTAATACGTTCTCGGTCAGTGGCTGAAGACAAATCTTTATACGCTCCGCCATCGCATTCTAATCCAGCAATAAAGCGCTTCTTCGTATCATCGTAAATCGCTATATCGATACCGACTTCTTTACCAGTGACCAAATCAGTTCGATATCCATATTCTTTTAACCTTTCGTTTAAATACGAGACAAAATCATCGTGTTTCAATGATGGAGCGCGGCTGTCTTTCAAGGTTCTATTTTCCGCATATTCTAAAAACTTGCGCAAAGCTATAACGCCTTTAGCAGAAGATTTTGAAAGATTTATATCCGTATAAAGCAAGTTAGTAAAGACCTCGCATCTGACTTTGGCGCGAGTAATTAAAACGTTGAGTCTTCTTTCTCCTCCATCTTTATTCAAAGGTCCAAAGTCCATGGTTAAATTCATATTTGCATCAAACCCGTAACCGATAGAAATTAAAATAATATCTCTTTCATCACCTTGGACCGATTCGAGATTCTTAATAAAGAAAGGCTCATCTTTATGAGAGGCAAAATAGTTTTTAATATCCGGATCATCGTTAGCTTTATAAGCGCGATCGTAAGCTTGATAGAGTTGCTCTTGCTGAGCCAAAGAGAAACTAGCGACACCCAAAGAGTATTCAGGATGTTCCTTAGCTAACCTAAAGGCTTCTTTAATAACAGCTTCAGCTTCGAGTTTATTAGTTCTACTTCCCCCGCGGTCATAAACAGTATTAGGCAAATAGTGATACACCAAACCGTTTGACTTATCCTTATCGTCAACTGAAGGGAAAATTTTAAGCGAATTGTGATAGAACTCCGCGTTAGAAACGGTAATCAAAGAGCGGTTGCGCGAACGGTAGTGCCACATCAAAGTCCTCTGCGGTATGTTGCGTGCTAAAAGCAAAGACAAGATGGATTCCATATTCGCAATATCGTAATCTTCATCGTTCATCTCATCGTACTTGTAAGTCATAGTATCGAAGAATGTGGTCGGAGGTAACTGCTTAGAATCACCGACTACGACAATCTGCTTAGCTCTTAACAAAGCCCCAAAAGCCTCGACTGGACGCACTTGCGAGGCTTCATCAAAAACAACTAAATCAAAAACGATATCTTTCGGTGGCAAGAAAGATGCGACCGAAATAGGAGACATCATAAATATCGGTTTTATCTTAGAAACAATGTCTTTAGTCTTGCTGAACAGCTTTCTGATAGGCATTTGATTTCTCTTCTTTTGGAACTCTCTTCTTAATATCGACATTGAAAGCGTATCATCGTTGATTTTTGGCATTCTCTTGTAATGTTCAATTAAAATTTCACGAATATTAAACTGAAGCATCTTTCGATCGAGTTCTTTAAATGCCTTAATGGTATCTTCTAATTTGTATTCTCTAAAATCAGCGAGAACAGGATAAACGTTATACGCTGTATTAATTAATGAATCAAAGTAATAATACGAGAAAAGATCATTCAAAACGCCGTACTTGTTTGATGACTGATAGTACTCAAATATTCCTCTTAAACCAAGCTTATTCAGCTTATCCAAGCACGCGTTGTATCTGACGATCTCAACCGTACTTTCAATTCCGCTCTTCCACTCGTTAACAACCTTTTTCAAATCCGAAAACGAAAGGTCAAAATACCAGTAATTGTAATTGAATCTTTTAACAGTATCAAACTGAGTAAGATTAAAGAATTCTGCCAGTTTGGTTTCAAAATCATTCTTTTTAGCGAGATAATCTTCTTTCAATTCCGCAAGTTCATCGATTTTGCTATCATCGTAAATAACTGCGCGGGTTTGCGAAAGCAAGGAATAAGAGAAGACCAGATTTAAAAACTCTCTCCCCTTTTCAACATAAGAAACAACAAGGTTCCAATCGGTACCAAACAAACCCTTGTACAAATCTTTAAAAAGATATTTAAACTGCTTCTCTAAAGGAATCAAAGAAAGGAAATTCAGCAAAAGAGAATTGAGTTTCTCAAGCTGGGATTTTGAATACTTTCCGCTTGTTAAATAGGAAGCGAGCTCTTCTTTCTCAGCTTTCGCCTTCTTTTTAGCAAAGAATGAAAGTGAGGAATAGGCAGAATAACTAGAGACAAATCTCTCGGCGTTTTTAAATGCCTTTTCAACGTCAAAATAAGAGTGGTCTTTAAAATCTTGCTGGAATTTCTGAGCTTTTTCTATCGTTATATCCATCTCGTCTCGATTCGAATAGATATAAGGATCTAAGACATTAATAAAAGCAACATCCTTGTATGAAACCACAGCATCTATAGAGTTTATTAACCTTCCAACTTCAAAAATTGAATTGCATGAATGGTTAGAGAAAATCGAACCGAT
>JADING010000047.1 GCA_017694135.1 Candidatus Scatoplasma merdavium | reverse complement strand
ATGTCTTTGTCTTAGCTGCTCCACCTGCTCCATCTTTAGAAATACTAGCTACTTCCGCTGAAGACTGCCTGTATAAAACAGACTGTAAAGTCATAAGCTTAAAGCGCAAAGAATTCACTTCTATGCACGCTCAACAAGAAGACATTAAAATGCTCGTTTCAATCTTCTCACCAAAATATTTTATGCCGGTGAGCGGCGATTTCCGCTATATGATGGCAAATGCCAAACTAGCTGAATCTCTGGGCTATTCCCCTAACAATATCTTCCTTTTAGATAACGGTATGGCCATCAACTTCGATCGAGCTGGAAACGCCATTACTCCTGTAGTTCAACTCTTCAAGCCGACTTCAATTTTCATCGATGGACTCGGTGTCGGCGATGTTAAATCTAATATTCTCGAAGAAAGAACAACAATGTCTACATCTGGCGCTGTCGTTCTCGCTGGTTGCTACTCTTCACTCCAAAAGTCCGCTGTCGGTGAACCTTCAATCGAACTTCGTGGCTTTGTCGCTCCGCGTGAAGAAGAAGGCTTAACTAAACAAATCAAACTCATCTTTAAACAGTTCCTCGACCGCATCGCCAACGATTTAACTAAAAAAGATGAACTGAGTAAAAAATTCATCGATACGATTCAACAAGAGATGAAGAAACAGACTGGCAAATCCCCTCTCGTCTCTATTAATCTCATTGACTTAGACTCATAAGTAACAGACCGGTACACCGGTCTTTTTTAATTACATCCGCATTAATTACTGCTATTAAACTAAGATGTTTTAGTTCAAAAGAAAATCTGCCTTCCTTTAATAAGGATAAGGCAGACAATTTTGCTATTCTTTAACGATCTCAACTCCGTGCGAAGTGCCGATACGCGTCGCTCCAGCTTCAATCATATCCAAAGCATCTTTCTTGTTTTTAATTCCGCCAGAAGCTTTAACGTGAGGGAATCCTTGGCAGGTATCCGCCATGAGTTTAACATCGTGAACTGTGGCCCCACCTTTGGAGAAACCAGTTGAAGTTTTTACAAAGTCCACGCTAGCTTGTTTGCAAAGCTCGCAGGCTTTTACGATTTCTTCGTCAGTTAACAAGCAGCATTCTAAGATAACTTTCAATACCTTAGAACCGCAAGCTTCTCTCATACGTTGGAGCTCAAAAAGAACTTCATCGTATTTTTTATCTTTCAAATGGGAAATGTTAATCACCATATCGATTTCATCAGCTCCTTCAAAAATAGCTTCCCTAGCTTCTTGAATCTTAGAAGTAGTCGCCATGCTTCCTAAAGGAAAACCGACAACAGTGCAAGTTTTAACACCTGTGCCTTCCAAAAGCGAATGGACTAAGCCAACGTAATCACCATTAACGCAACAAGAACAAAACTTGTATAAGATTGCTTCTTCACAAAGCTTGCGGATTTCTTCTTCTGTCGCATCCGCTTTTAACAAAGTGTGATCGATATATTTGTTTAATTCCATAACATTAACTCCATCTGTATTAAGTTTAGCACATAAGAAGAACACATTTAAGACGATTAATTTTGTTTGAATGCATCGAATATCGCTAAAGTGCATTCTCATTGGTGCTTATGTCCCTGTTTTTCTTGAATATTACAACGAGCTATGATAAAGTAGAAAGGCAACTAAAAGGAGTGTTTGTAATGGCGCAAATTAAATCGCAAGAAAAAAGAATATTGACTAATGCCAAAGCTAATACCGCTAACTCTCAGCAGAAATCTGCTATGAGAACAGCGATGAAGAAAGTTGAAAAGGCTGTTGCTGCTCACGACTTAGCTTTAGCTGAAGAACGCCTCAAGACTGCCAATTCTTTAATTGACAAATCTGTCAGCGATGGTATTCAAAAAATCAATACCGCTAATAGACAGAAGGCACGCTTAGCGAAACTCGTCGATACTATTCGCTAATATTGTTCTTTCACGGGATTTATATCCCGTTTTTTTATTTTCTTGCAATTCGGTGGTTTTTTCTAAAATTAATAACAAACAACTCTAAACTTTTCTGGGGATCATCTAGCTTGAACTTAATGTTATCTTCAATAGTCTGAAGCTCTGACATAACATTTAATATTTCCGAAGATGGCATGTTAGCTATCGAACGGTGAGAATAAATAAGACGTCCGGGTTTACAGTTGAGCTCTTTAGCAATCTCGTTGTCTGAATACCCTAGTTCTGAAAGCTTTGCAACTTGATATAAGAACTCAAATTGACTCGCAAATACCGCGATTAATCTAACTGAGTTATTTCCCAGCTTAAACAAGTCTTCGAGGCTTTGATACGCGTCTTTTAAAGCAAACCTCATCAAGCTTTCCACAATAGAAAAAACATTGTCTTCAAGTTTTGGTTTAACTAATAAATCGACATCTTCCATGACGATTCGCGAAGTGTAACAAGCTAATTTATCCATGTTTAAGCGCATTGAAACGTTATCTTCGGATCGATTAGCAACCTCGATTGCGGCATCTTTAGATATTATGACATTCAACCTTTTAGCGTATGCTAAACAGGTTTTAATGCGATCTTGGATATTATCGCTATTTAAATCGATAATTATTGCCTTCTTTTTCAGCTTATCGTTAATTTCCCCTTTAGTCAGATTTATCTTTCCAACGCAAGTTAAAAGCAGACAGTTGTCTGGATCGGATAAATCTAAGTATTTACTCAAAGCGCTAAAATCGTTTTTTGCAACCTGAGACTGCGGTGGTTTATCTTGGCTTGAAATAAAAAAACAATTGTAAACTACGACTGCTTTTTTTAAAGAAAACAAAGATGCTGTTTGGACATCATCTAAGGCGTCTTGAATAACTTGGTTATACAGATCAAAGCTAGAAAAGGAAAAATCGTTTATAGCGCCAAGCTTTGCAATCTCTTCTTGCACGCGGTTTTTAATCTGATAATTTGATTCCCCAGCTATTAGATAAACCATTCAATTAAAACTCCTTGTTAATGAGCTTTTTAAAACAAGCGATGTTAGCTTTGAAAAAGACAAGAGCTAACCCTAAATATATTATCCCGCTAACAAACACTCCAAGGGCAATTAAATTCGGGAAATTGAAAGCAAAGATAAGATCGCAAAACAGAGCTATACAAGGGAGAAACAGACATGCAACAGATACGATTAAAGGACCTTTACCGCGCTGAACAATTTCTGCTGGTGTCGAATAATTAAAATTAGCAAAAGCTGTTCCGCACAAGCTGGACAAGGCTGAGCTTGCCATAGTGTAAGTCACACTAGTAAAAATGACACTCAACCAGTACTCGTAACTAAAAGAATAAACTCCAAGATAAATTAAGCTCATCGTTACATCGAATACCAAGCTCAAAAACAAGCCCGGAA
>JADING010000005.1 GCA_017694135.1 Candidatus Scatoplasma merdavium | reverse complement strand
AACTATCGAGTGGCTAGAGTCTTACCTTAAGTCTTATTCTGGTGCCCTTCTTTTCGTTTCTCACGACCGCTACTTTATTGATGCTCTTTCCGATAAGATATTCGAACTTGACCAAGGTCAATTTAACATTTATGTAGGTGATTATTCTTCTTATTCAAAACAGAAACGAGAAAGGTATTTAACCCAGTTAGAAGCATATAAAAGGCAACAAAAAGAAATTAAAAAGCTCCAATGGTTCATTGATTTTTACATGCCTAAGCCTCGCTTTTCTTCCCGTGCTCACGACCGTGAAAAGAAACTTGCGAGAATTGAAAAAAACAAGATAGATAAACCGACGCAAACTAAAAACAACATCCATATAAATCTCACTGGAAAAATTAGAAAAGGCAAGGAAGTGTTAAAAATCGATGATCTTTCAATAGGTTATTCTTCCCCTTTAATTACTGGAATTAACGCTGATATTTATGGGAAAGACAGAATTGCTGTTATGGGTTCTAACGGTTCTGGTAAAACTACTTTTGTTAAAACTCTGTTAGGTCAAATTCCTAAATTAAGCGGAGATATCGACTTTTTAATAGAGAGAAATATCGGCTATCTGTCACAAGATTCTATTCAATTGAATTTAGATGAAACGATATTCGATTATCTCCATTCATTGTTTCCTGATTATTCCGATCAAAAGATCTATGATCATTTAGCCCGCTATGGCTTTTCTTACGAGGATGATAAGAAGAACATTCAAAATCTTTCTGGTGGAGAAAAAATGCGCTTGATAATAGCGGAAATGACACTTCACGATTACGATTTCCTCATTTTAGATGAACCGACAAACCATCTTGATATGATGACAAAGCAGGAGTTGCTCGATGCGCTTAACGATTATCAAGGGACTCTTTTAGTCGTTTCTCACGACCGTTACTTTTTAGATGCTCTATGTGATAAGGTTCTCTATTTTTTCAATAAAAAAGCTTATTTCTACCATGGTAATTACACTTCATTTAAGCAAGAAGTCCTTGATTCTTTAGAAGCGGAGATAGAGCTAGAAAAGAAGAATTCTCCGAAAGAAAAGAAAGAAAAAGTTACTTACAACACGCATCAAAAGAAAGTATATCCCAAGTTATCAAAGCAAAAAATCGAAGAAAAACTCGCGAAATTAGAGAGCGAGTTATCACAGATTGAGCAAGATTTGCAGAAGGAAGAAGTGTATTCTTCTTATCAAAAAATGGAAGATCTTACGCTTAGGCAAAAACAGATTGAGACTGAATACGAAAGCCTTATGGAGATGTTAGAAATTTATGAAAACTAAGAAGATAATATGGTGTATTCAACAGCTTGATCACATAGGCGGCACCGAACAAGTTTCTATTGATTTGATGAACTCTCTGGTGTCTTTTTATCAAATAGTGCTGGTATCAACAGCAAAAATTGATGCGAGCAATATCGTTTATAAGTTGGATCCTAGGATTGAAACAGTATCTTTAAATGTTCCTTCTGAAATAGTTAGATTGGATCAATCTTTAGCAAGCGCTTTATCTTCTCATAGATACTTCAAATATTTAAGTTATCTTTTTAGAGCGTTCTATTATTATTTCATCAAGAGATTTTCACTACGCAAAAAAGTTAGAAAATTACAGAGTGAAGGTAGCGTTGTTATCTCATCTAGTTTAGATTCTTATTTTTACGCTCCAAAGAAAGGCAGAGTCATTTTTCACTACCATTTTGATCAAAACCACTTCCTTTCAAAAGGGGAACGCTTTTGTTTTAAAATTGCTCCGAAACCGAATCAATTTATCTTTTTAACTAAGTCTTATTACGAAGATATTAAATCTAAGTTACCAAAATTAAACGCTACATACATTTATAATCCAGTTCGTTTTTCTTCGGTTAAAAACCTCGATTACAAGGGTAATTCGCTCGTGTTTGTTGGGCGCTTTTCTGAGCAGAAGGATCCACTTTTAGCTTTAAAGGTCGCAAAAAAGCTTAAAGATGATAACTTCCCATTTAGTTTGAAAATGTTCGGTGAGGGGCATTTAAAAACACAGATGGAAGAATATCTTATTTCAAATCACTTGGAAGATTGCGTCAGCATTTGTCCGCCATCAAAAGATATTAAAAACGAGTTTTTAAACGCAGATATGCTTCTGTTTACTTCAGCATACGAAGGTCACCCTTTAGTTTTATTGGAAGCAAGAAGCTTGTCTCGCCCCGTTGTATTAAATAGATATAACCGCTCGGTCGATGAGATATGTGAGGATAATTACGATTCTTTAGTTGTTGACTCTCGGGATGAGAATGAGTTTGCTTCAAGAATTGAGGAGACTTTTTCTGATTTAGAACAATTAAAAAGACTCAAGGCGAACTGCTATGAGTCTTCGTTGAAATTTTCAAAAGAGGAAATAGTTGAGAGATGGAAGAAATTACTTGGTTGATTTCTTCTTTTTCTTTCCGGTTTTTATTTTGCTAACTAAGTTGGCGGAACTTTTTTCAAAGTTGTCTAGCAAGTTGTCGAGAATCTTATCGTTCCCGTCGTTGCGGTCAATATCAGCTGACACCGGTTGAGAGGCGACTTTGACATCGCTGTCTTTAATATCGCTAGTTATTGGCTTAGCTACCTTGCTATCTTTAACGATATGAACATCGAGCTGGTTGTAAGGAATGTCAACTTTTCTAGCCACGAGTTCTTCATAAATCTTTTCGTTTAATGACCAGGTTACATCCCAATATATAGAAGTTGGGACATAGCAGCGAACACCGAAATCGATGGATGAAGCGGAAAATGAACGAACAAAAACTGTGATGGACATATCTTTATTGACACCTTCTTGAGTGTTGACGCAGTAAAGCAAAATCTTTTTAATAGCGTCAATGTCAACGCCGTAAGTAACGCTAGCGGTAAGGTCGATTCTCCTGTATTTCATGACATTGAAGTTTGACACTTTGCCTGAAACCAAGATAGAGTTAGGAACGGAAACCTCAATGTTATTAGGGGTGAGGAGTTTGGTGTCTAAGATGCGAATATCTCTAACGGTACCTTCTACCTCATTGCCGTTTAAAGATATGTAATCTCCAGTTAAGTATCTTTTGGAAGTGATGATAATAACTCCGCTGGCAAAATTGGAAATGATGTCTTGCAAAGAAAGACCGATAGCAACGACTGCTGAGGATATAATAGTTGATAAACCGGATAAGTCGAGACCTAGGATACTTAAGAATAAAATAGCAATGATACAGTAAGAAAATACTTTGCTAACAGAAATTATGAAGTTGCGGTATGTTTTTGTCGATGGAGAGATATTTTTCTTTTTTAATGTAGCTAGTTTAACGATGACTTTAACAATGATGTAAAGCGGTACAGCGACGCAAAGAGCAATGACTAACTTGCCTAAAAAAGAAGTGACAACGTAGTTACCTTCAGGGAATTGACCTGAAACAAATAAGCTAACTAATCCTTCCCAGAGTTGCTTAAACCACTCTGAGATTGAAGAAACGCCATTGGCGCTAAAGATGTTATTTAGTATCATTTTGACCTCCAGAAACTATATTGTAAAAATCTGTTAATGAATCGACGATATGTGAT
>JADING010000046.1 GCA_017694135.1 Candidatus Scatoplasma merdavium | reverse complement strand
AGCGTGGTGAGTCGTGTTAGATTTTTCCGCACGGAAAGTAGGACCGAAAGTATAAACGTCTCTAAACGCCGTACAGAAAGGCTCGACGTGAAGCTGACCAGAAACTGTCAAAGTAACCTTCTTTCCAAAGTAGTCTTCCGGATGAAGGATATCGGAAGCGACTTGAAATGTTTCTCCTGCTCCTTCGCAATCGTTAGAAGTCAAAATCGGCGTATGAACGTAAACAAAGCCCTCGCCTTGGAAGAATTCATGAATGGCCATAGCTAAGATGCTTCTAACTCTGTAAACGGCTCTGAACGTGTTAGTACGCGGACGCAAGTGAGGAATCGTGCGCAAAAATTCAAAGGAAGTCTTCTTTTTTTGCAAAGGGTAAGTATCTTCGACATCTCCTACTAAGGTGAGCTTGCTTAATTCAATATCAAAAGCCTGTTTGGCGTTAGGTGTAAGGTGAATCTTACCTGTAATAGTTACCGAACAGCCTAAGCGGAGCTTTTCAATCACCTCAAAGGCAGGAGTAGAAGAAGAGTAGACGAGCTGAGCTGATTTAAAACAAGTTCCATCGTTGAAAGTCAAAAAGCCCATCTTTCCCATAAAGCGGTTATTCAATATCCAGCCATCAATAATAACTTCTTGGCCTTCTAAGTCTTCTTTGGAGCTAACCCCTTCGTAAATTTCTCTTACTGTCATGTATTTTTCCATAATGATTCCTCTTTTCTATCTTAATCTTTTATTGAGAAGCTTTCTAGACTCGAAGAAGCTTCTATTTTGCAATCTAAGCTTGAAAAGCACTTTTTTTGATAAAGATGATGCCCGAGCTTAGCAATCATAGCAGCGTTATCAGTCGTACACCATAGCGGTGGTATAGTTACTGTAAAGCGGTTGTTGTTTCTTCTTATTATCTCTTTGCGCAGGTAGGAGTTAGCAGAAACCCCACCCCCTAAAACAATTTGATTGACATCTAAATCTGTTGCAGCCTTAAAAGCCTTGTCTAAGAGCTGGTCTACAAAGGCCTTTTCTATGGAGAAGGCAAACTGCTTGATCTTGTTTTCGTCAAGTTCCCCTTTGCTTTTGCTTTCCCTAATAAGCCTAATGGTATGCGACTTAAGTCCAGAGTAAGAAAGGTTATAGCCGTTCGTACGCACCTTAGGTAATCTAATAGGGGTAATATCTTGGTCTTTAGTCAATCGATCAATTTGAACTCCCCCTGGATAAGGTAAGCCTAATTCGCGGGCGATTTTATCTAAGCCCTCACCTATCGCATCATCTAAGGTTTCACCGATGAGCTTAAATTTAAGGTGATCTTCCATATAGACAAGTTCGCTGTTTCCACCGCTTACGATGATTGCTAAAAGCGGAAATTGAAATTTAGATGCAAATTCTGAAGCGTAGATATGTCCTGCTAAATGGTGGCAGGAAATAAAAGGGATATCTAGATATTCAGCAATCGTTTTCCCAGCTAAAGCTCCTACATGCAAGGCCCCGATAAGCCCGGGTTTAGTCGTAGCAGCAACCGCTGATAGTTCACTTGGTTCAATCCCGGCTTTAAAAAAACATTCTTTTAAAACTGGAAGGATATTGTTAACGTGCAAACGAGAGGCGATTTCTGGCATTACGCCACCAAAAGAAGCGTGAGTGTCAATCTGCGTAGCGACGACATTAGAAAGTATCTTTTCCCCATCTTCTAAGATGCACGCCGCGGTTTCATCGCACGATGATTCTATTCCTAATATAAGTTCTCTCATTCTAGCTCCTTTTTAAATTCAATAGCAGATTCTAAATTCTCATAGTAATACTTTCTGATTCCTATTTGTTCAAAATTGCATTTCTTGTAAAGGTTAATAGCGGGAAGATTGCTGCTTCTAACTTCTAAATAAACTGTGGCTTTCTTGTTTTTGAACATTTCGAACAAACTGGTTAGCAGATTGAATGCAATACCCTGCTTTCTAAAAGAGGAAGCAACTCCAATTTCATAAATGTGAATATCGCATTCACCTTCAATAAACTTCAGCACTTCTACTAACAAATAACCTCTTAACTCATTTTTATCAGTGTCTCCAATGCATAGGTAATAGTGGTTTGTTTGACTTGCATCTAAATCGCTTTCTCCACAAGAATGAAAGCTCAAATAATATTGGTAATCTGATGGTGAATACGATGTAGATGGAAAGCAAGATTCAGCTAAAGAGCAGAGCTGATCTAAGTGAGCAAGAGACAGTATTTCAATCATCTCTGAGATTCTAAATATATCGGCGCCAAAGCGAGAACATCTTTGATTAAAGGTATCTGCTGATAGTTTTCATACATTAGTCTCGCTATGTCTTTACCTTGAACTGAAGTTAATAATTCTGAAGAGATAAGTTGGCTGCTTTCAATAGTTGAAACCAAAGTTGGCTTATATTTTTCTATAAGCTCCAAGGCTTGGTCTTTTTCGTATCTAGCAGGTGCAACTAACTCTTTATCTCCTTGGTAAATGCCTAAATAGAAGGCTTCGTTTCGCGCATCTTCAATTCCCATAACAGGATCATAATTCCCCAGTGTGAGAGCCTTGATTGAATTCAAGGCGTAAACTTCAATTTTCGGATTTAAGAAAGCGTAGGTTTTAGCGATAGTGAGCGGGATACGGATTCCCGTATAAGAACCAGGTCCAATAGTTAAATAAATCTGATCGATATCTTTTGTCTTGATTCCGGCTTGTTTTGCAATTTCGGATATATCTAAAATGACATCTTCAGCGAAAGATTTAACAGTTGTATTCTTTTTAAAAAATGTCTGTCCATCTTTATCTAAAAGCAAACTGCACGATTTAAAAGAAGAATCAATAAATAACCTGTTCATTGCTTTACCTCCACGATTTCTATTTGGCGTTTATTGAGATCTATGTAATCTATCACTAACTTATAAAGGTGCTTGACATTTTTGTAATAGTCATTTAATACATCTGGCCATTCGATATACGTTATATTCTCTTCTTTTCCAATGAAATCAGTAAAACCTATATCATCATTCCTACCTTCTAAGCGGTAAGCATCAATATGATAAAAATCAAGTGGTTTACCTGGATAGAACTTAATGATATTGAAAGTCGGAGAGTTAACGACATCTCTAACGTGCAACGCTAAAGCGATGCCTTTAGCAAATGCGGTCTTCCCGCTCCCTAATTCCCCGTAAGCGAGAATTACGCTTCCGGCAGGTAGTGCACTAGCAAAGGCTTTGGCTAGCATTTTTGTCTGATAAGGAGAACTAGTGATAAACTTCATTTTTCTCTCCTCTTTCTAAATATTCTTTATACATCGCCGCGTTAGTTTTATCATCGAAAACCTCCGCACCTTTAATTAAGAGATTCTCGACTTCTTTCATAGTTCTCTCACACACGGTGCACAAGTCTTCTGAGTATGAATAAATCTTTCGATCTTTTTTGTATTCATTCCAATCGATTTCTCGAACTTTTCCCTGGCTGTCTTTTTTTAAATCGAGGTCGTAATCAATATATTCGATGCAGTTATTTACCTTAATTGAAGGTGAAGCGATATTGACGTAATATTCAATTTGATTTAAAGAATCAAACATGACAATAACGTTATAAAACCGCGTCTTTGAAAGAATGTACAAACTAGGCTGCTTAGCCCTCCATTCCCTTCCGTCATGTTCAATAATCTTCGACTTTTTTGAAACTAGATAATAAAACTCATCCGTCTCTTTTAAAAAGTCTAGATAGAGCCAAAGACGATGGGATGAACCATCGTGCTTAAAAGATTTAATGCAATAAGACATCATTAGTCCTTTTTAAGCTGAGCAATAATATCTAGTACCTTTCTCACATCTTGCTTAAAGTGAGTGTATGGTTGACCTTTAACACTGCCGACAGTCGGAACTTCCATGACTGATTCATTGTAATTCAAGCAGATCTTTAAACCGTGAGGATTAACAGACAAGAACATGTTTTCCATATGTTCATCCGGATTAAAGCTGTTCAGAAGCTCAACTAATTCATCGTTAGCTAAGACGTTATCAAAGACAGCTTTGTTATCTGTGTAGCAAACAAAGGAAGACTTCAATCGGTCAGTGGTAACTTCAGTGTATCCATCTAAGTAAGTTGGCAAATAGCAGTTAGGGCCTTTTAAAGTCAAAATGATCGAGGCGTTTTCACTAAGTAATAAAGGGTATGAAAAATACTTTCCAAATATACCATAAGAAGCTTCTGGCGCCTTCCCTTTTTTCTTGACGGGTTGAGCAGTGTTTTGCGTATCGTCAGCAGCTTCCTGATAAGGATTCATACAAGCGACTTCGCCGACTTTTAAAGTTTCACCTAAATAAGTAGCAGTGACAATATTGCGAGAATTGAACTTTTGGATAACATCGAAATAGTGAGCTTCAACTAAATCATCTAAGGCCACGCGGGATTTAACTGAGAATTGCTTGTTAGTTAACCCTTCTTGATCAAAAGCGTAGGAATCAATGGTTTCAATCGCCCGCGAAATGTATTTATCAGCTTGAGCAGAAAGATCTTTGTTCGCTCTTCTTTGAAAGATAAAAGCGACAATCATCAAGACGATTACAACTCCCAATATCGTCCAAATGAGCCAGTTGATGCCAGCAATAACCGATGCTAACAAACCGGCAACACCAGCGATTAGGATAATCGATGTCACTTTAGAAAAGATGTTGGCTTTCTTTAAATTTTGCGAAAAGTCCTTTTGAAGCAAAGAGACCGCTTCATCACCTGGAATCTCTTTCGAATAATCTTCTAAAGGCTTAAAAAGCTCACTATCCGAATTGACTTTATTCAAAACATCGGAAATATTGTTTAAAGGATTAGCTTCCGCTTCGCTTTCTAGCACTTCTTGAACGTTGTCTTTCTTACCTGCAGACAGCAATTCGTCAACATCATTTTCTTCTTGATTAACTTGAATATCAGTGTTTTTTTCTTCCATTTTTCAACTCCTAAAAAGCACGAATACAAACGTGCTTGAACGCTATTATCTTACCATAATAAAGAGCTAAAAAGAGTTAAAATAACAAGTTTTCTAACAAACGTAAATCTCGTCAGACTTATACTCAACAACAGTCGGTGTTTCCACTTCGTTTAAAAGCACTTCAACTTTGTTTTTGTTATCAGAAATAGAAACAACAACACCGTGCGACATCTCTGGATATCCGTTTTTTTCTAAGAGAGTAATTACTTTAGAATAAATGGATAATTCGTTGTTCTTATTGTGACATCTTACTTGCTTTTTTAAATAAGTGTAATTCTCATAATCCAAATAAATCTTATAAGCGTTGTAGCTCAAATAATTGTATCTAGCTTCATACGAATTTAAAGAGCCGCCTCTAAAAGCGTCGTAACCCAACAAAATAATAGCGGCGCAGGCAAGAGAAATAACACCGATACCAGATTGCAAATAGACAAAGGCGTTACCCAATATTTGCGACTTGAAACCATTGTATCTACCAATGATATCAGAAAAAGGAAGATTCATTTCCCCGCTTAACGATCCAGTATTAGCGTCACCTCTAAACGTATAAGTTGTTACTCCGTTATCAGTTTCAATCCCTATAAGACGGTGAACAATAACGCTATCATCCATCTTAAAAGCGTATATATCATAAAGTTTCATATCTTCTTCAGTGATAGTTTCAATACCGATTAGTGAATTAGTCTGAATCTGATTATCGTAACCGACTAAATAATCATTCCTGTCATTTTTACTAGACATTGAACCGGTTTGAACAACCAAGAAAGTAGTATCACCAAAGTAGAACTGATCGTTGTTGCTTTTTAAGTGGGCGGAAAAAGCAATGACTCCAGCGCAGAAAATACAGAAAATCCAAACGATGCCAGAGTAAACAATTCCCCTTTGCTTCTTCGAACGGTTTTTCTTTAAAGAGTAAGAGACAAAGTCTTCGTTTTCCTTTTTCTTCCTCAAATACTTTTTATAGTCTTTGTGAATTTCTTCTCTTACTTCCCCATCCTCATTACCGGACAGATAACTCTTTTTTTCCAAAGAGAAAACTAGAAAGAAGACAGTCAAATAAACAAACGTAAACAAAGCTAAGACACAAATAGCCACTACCATACCAACATCCATAATTCAGTCCTCTCTTTCTATTCTACAGTTCCAATGTAGAAGATATAAGATCTATCTATATTCATAGGAAAATCATTCTCAGTAATAGGTTTTTGTGTAACGTGATTTATCAATGCCTCACCTTCAGATAAGCTATCGATAATATCTTTGAAACTGTGTGTGCCATTATTGAAAAGTTTATCATCGTAATTAATAGTGATATTTGTAGAAAACTCGTGGTTTGTATCTGAACTTACTAAATAAGTAGGTGTAGCGGAGTGATTAATAAAAACTGACTCGTATCTCTCTGTTAAATCATCTTTATATATTTTAATAAACGCTTTCAACTTAGAAGGCTTAACGGATACAATTACATTATTAATTTTCGCATCTTGGCCATTAGTGGCAGAATACTCAACTTTTACTTTCAAGTCGTAATATCCTGTATTACCCACAAATTTTAACAACTTATCGTTATAACCAATTTTACCATCGACACTTTCGATAATGTTATTAGGATTATTAGGCAAATAGTAATCGTATTCCCCATTACCATTGTTAAATGCCGCTTCATCATTAGTACCACTAGCGTGTTGAATGTAGTCTGCGGTATCTGGATAATCTACATCATTGTCATTAATACTAACCTTGTAATTTAATCTTCCCCTATCAGCGTGGAAAGTAAAAACATTTTCTTTAAATAAACTATTAAATGACTCTCCTTCGTAATTGTAATGATAATTAAACAATTGATCAGAATTATTAGAAAGATAAACTCTCTCAAGATAATATGTACTCGTATCTACAATACCATTCGAAGAACTTCCATACATGACATGCTCAGAATCATCGTAATTAAAAGAATGCATGAGGTTACCAGTCAACCTAAACTCATAGTTTCTTTCAACTAAAATAATGGCACGGAAATCAACAGTCTTAGCAAACCGATTTTTTTCTTGAGTAGCATAATACTTCTGAGATCCACCAGTATCTATAATTTTTCTAATTTGATTATTATTAATTTTACTTCTTAGATCTTTGGGCAATATTGGGTTAGTCCCATTTTCTTCATTTACAAACACATCTAGCCAAGCTTTATCAATTGTAATTCCTACATCACTAGCTCTATCATAAGCTTCATTATTTTGAGCATCGGCAAAGTTATAATGATATGTATGTCGCTCGAATGGCCAATTACCCTCATTAACATCAAAGTTATTCTTCATTAAATAAACATAAACATTGTAATTACCTTGCAGATTTATTAACTGACTTTGGGAAGTATTGTAATTTTCTCCCTCTCCCCAGGTTCCATCCCAACCTTTAGAGTTAGCCAAGCCAAAAGCCAAATCAAAATACGTATTGCTTTCATCTGGCATAATGGTTAATCCATTATAGTAATAATATCCATAATCAGTTCTAATATTCCCGTTAGTAGGTTTATACCCATCTTGGGTGGATTTAAAAGCCATGTATTTACTAGTTACTTCCTTCCCTCCATCTTTTTTAGTAATTCTTAATGAATCAAAACGAGAACCATAATCAGAATCTGATATATCACCATATCCACCCTCCGTACTCGCAATATACTGCGCATAATCTTTCCCTGAAGTATAAACAGCGTAAAGGTAGACTTTATGATCTCCAATCAGCGTTCCATCAATAGCTGGTTGGCCTCTTTCAGCTTCTGTTGCAATTGTTCCGTCAGGTTTCATCATATCATAAGCTTCTAAATCCATACCAAAATCATAAAGCTTAAAGTCACCCTGCCAGCCATATCCATGGTTTGCCGCGACATTTTGAGAATAAGACCAACCATTAAAGGTCATGGGCCATTGTCCCTGGTCACGAGTAGCAGTAGCGGGTTGATAAGTGTTTTCTATTTCATATAAAAGCGAAGGAGTAACAGCTTGATAAACAGTTCTGTCAATTGGTTTAGCAAAATTGTTTTTATCAGTAACAGCATAAGAGCTCACTGGTGGTTGTTCAGAATTGTCATCTGATTTATTAACATAGTTTCCCCAATATCCATCAAAAAGAGTACCTGTGCCATAAAAGTAATTACCAAAATAATACTTCTCATTATCATTCTCCTGAATATATTCTTGACCAGAGGAGGAGTACGAAAGCTGTTTCCCATACGTGGCTTGGTCATTACCAGAATAAAACACTTGTCCCCAACCGGTTAAACTACTTTGAGAAGTACTAGTAGTAGGTATGTCAGTGTAATTTAAATAATAATTATGAATACTATTCGCATCACTCGCAGTCGCCGCTCTAGGATTTGGGAAAAATGAAACTTCATAATAATCAGATGCTAAGCGATCACTAGGGTCCATATTGTAGTTTTCTGCTATATCGTCAACCAGCAGGTTTTCTTCACCACCGATAGTAGCAGAGGTGTTCAATGAAAAATAAAACAAAGAAAAAACTGAAGAAGTAGTCAAAAGCAAGAAGCAAAATATGATAGCTGTGAAAATCTTCTTATTAAAGTACTTTTTCATAACTCACTTCCCTCATACAATCGGACCATTGTAAGAAACTTCAAAATTGACTTCTATATGTGAATTCGGATTTGTAGCGCAAACATAAAGTTTCTTAAAAGCATCAGCACTAACAGGTTTAGTATCTTCATGGTACTCAAAAACAAACTGTGGCTCAAATACATATCTGTTAACACCATTATCATTAGCTATGTATCCTGTATTCCACGTGCCATTAAAGATAATTGCGTCGGTTTCGGTTTCTTCACTGTAATTTTGAACAGATATTAAGTCTTTAATAGGGCCAATTATTTTAATACTGACCTCAAAAGTAAAATTAGAAAAAGTCTCATCGATAACTTCAGAATCATTGGGGTAATTCCAAACAACATAGAAATTATCGTAAGTGATAACTTGCTGTTCAAAATAAATAGAAAAACATGTTAGTTCAGATAAGGTAGAAAAATCAATATCAGTACCTGCTAAAGTACCAGAGCTGCTAGGAGATTCTTTTAGATAAACTTTAATATCCCCTACATCAACAAATCCATTGACATCAACATCTACGTTGTTTGATACCTCAACTTTATCTTTTTCAGAAAAATACCAAACGCTATAGGCGGCTCCAGAACATGAAGCCGCCACAAGCGGAAGAAACACTAACCAAAGTTTCTTCTTCATCACCATAAATGAGATTAAATTAAATTAATTATTATCAATATAATTAGTTAGCTTCTGGATGATAAGTAGCAGTCACTGTAATATCAATAGTAGAAGATTCCATGGCAGTACGCATTGCAGTATACTCAACAAGGCTTTTAGGTACTCTCTTCCAAGTCGGATTAACTAACGTCTTCAATTGTTCTGCATTTAAAGTGACAACACCACCACTGTCAGAGGTAGGGGTGATAAAATCAACGTCATCTTCAGTATAAGTCTTTGTAGATAAGTCCCCAGCACCGATAGAAAGATAAGTAGTAATATCGCCAGTGTAAGTCACGGTAATAGAATACTCGTAGTTAGTTAACTCAAACTCATATCCATCTTCAGCGTCAACAGTGTTAGTATGTGTATACTTAACTTCACCCGTGATTGATAAACCGTTAGAATTGTCTTCATCAGCTTCACCACCAGTTCCACGTTGATCTAAGATCAATACAGCAGTATTTGCATCAATAGTTAAGACACCCATATCGGTATAGCCTTCAACTGTGATAGTGAGGGTTGAATCAGTATCATTAATTTCTGTTGAGTCAAAGAACCAAGTCGAATAACCAGCTCCGATAACAGATGCCATAGCGAAGGCTGGTAAGATCATCGCTAAGGCCCTTTTTGAATTTCTTCTCATAAAATCATTTAACCTCCTTAATGATTTGTATTGTTTTTATACCACTAGGATTAAAACTTTGTCAAAATAGCTAATTATTTATTAATGTAAAAAACATTTATTTTTTTATATTAGTTTGATAATTTAAAAAAATATATTTGAGTTTTTCGCGGTTTTCTCACTATGCAAATATAAAAGTATAATTTTTTTCACATTTTATTTATCAGTCTAAATACAACTTAAAAAGCAACTTCTATGATTTATTTACCACTGCTTTTAAAAGAAAACAAAAAAATCGGGAATGTGAGATTTGAACTCACGA
>JADING010000045.1 GCA_017694135.1 Candidatus Scatoplasma merdavium | reverse complement strand
TTATTGGAAAAATAGATGGGAAAGAAATATCTCTCTACGCTTCGCAAGGTCAGCACCGATTAGCGAGTTTGACTGTGTATCTAGCCTTTAAGAAGAATCTTGAAGAAATTAAGAAAGAAAAGGCGATATTGCTATTAGATGACGTTTTATCGGAACTAGATATGCGAAGGCAAATTAATTTGCTTAACAATTTAGATAAAGACGGCGGACAGGTCTTAATCACTAGCGCAAATAAAATCGATTTTAAAAATATGAATACTATCGAAGTTGAAAAGCTTTATGGGAGGTAAGTATGGAAGAAGAAAAGATGGTCGAAGAAGAAAAAACTGAAGAAGAAGTTGAAAAAGTCAGTTTTGAAAAAATCGACGCTCAAAAAGAACAAGAGCAAGAGAAAGCTAAAGAAGATTATTCAGGAAGTGATATTCAGGTCTTAAAAGGTTTACAACCAGTTAGAGAAAGACCGGGTATGTATATCGGCACTACTTCTTCTCGTGGCCTTCATCATTTGATTCGTGAAATTGTTGATAACGCGGTCGATGAAGCTTTGGCTGGATATTGCCATAACATTGTTGTTACTTTGGAGAAAGATGGTTCGTGCAGCGTTTCTGATGATGGACGTGGTATTCCTGTAGATATCGTTCCTGATACTGGATTATCAGGCGTAGAGACTGTTTATACAGTTCTTCACGCTGGTGGTAAATTTGAAGGTTCATCCGGTTATAAAGTTTCCGGTGGTCTTCATGGTGTCGGTGCTTCGGTTGTTAATGCTCTTTCAACTTGTGTTACTGTTACTGTGTATAAAAACGGGAAGATATATCAAATAAAGTTTGAGAACGGCGGACATACAGTTGAACCTGGTTTGCATGTTATTGGTGAATGTGATGAAAACAAGACAGGCACCCTAGTTAACTTTGTTCCTGATCCAACTATTTTTAAAGAAACGGTTGTTTTCCAAGTCAGTGAAGTTCGCGAATACATTCGTCAAACCGCTTATTTAAACCGCGGGTTATCATTGACTTTAATCGATAACAGAGAAGATGAGCAATTAAAAGAAACTTACTGCTATAACGGAGGTATTGCTGAATACGTCAATTTTATCAATGCAGGTAAGAAAGTTTGTTTCCCGGAAGTTTTGTATTTTGATGGAAAGGCTCAAGGAGTCTTTGTCGAATGCGCTATGCAACCAACAACCTCTTCAACTTACACTATAAAATCTTTCTGCAACAACATTCGCACTGCTGGTGGCGGTACCCACGAAGACGGGTTCCGTTTGGCTTTAATGCGTGAAGTTAACAACTATTTCCGTATGCGCGGATGGTTAAAAAAAGACGAGCAATCATTCACTTTTGATGATTTGACTGAAGGTTTGACTGTTGTTATTTCAGTTAAGCATCCAGATCCGCAGTATGAAGGGCAGGTCAAAGATAAGCTCGGTAATGATGAAGTTAGAAAGATTGTTTCATCTATCGTCGGTGTCCAATTGCGAGATTATTTAGAAAACAATCCCAAAATAGGCAAAATTCTTTACGATAGAGTACTTATAGCGTTCAAAGGCAGAAAAGCTGCAGAAAAAGCGAGAAACGCCGTTGTTGGTAAATCTTCTATTTCCGGTATTCCTGATAAGCTTGCTGATTGCATTTCAAAAGATCCTAACGAAAGAGAACTCTTTATTGTTGAGGGTAATTCCGCAGGTGGTTCTGCTAAAAACGGAAGAGATGCTTACACCCAAGCTATTCTCCCTTTGCGTGGTAAGATTTTAAACATTGAAAAAGCTTCGGCAACGCGCATTGAAAAGAACGCGGAAATTGAAAACATGATTCAAGCAATCGGTGCTGGATACGGGCCTAATTTCGATATCAGTAAAGCGAAATATCACAAGGTCATTATTATGACTGATGCTGATGTTGACGGTTCTCATATCCGAATTTTGCTGCTCACTTTCTTCTACCGATATATGAAACCTCTTATTGAAAACGGATATGTCTATATCGCTCAACCTCCTTTATATAAGCTCACTTATCAAGGTCACGATTACTATTGCTTCAAAGAGGAAGAATTAGAAGAGTTGCGAAAGAAATTACCTGAAAACGCCAAGTATTCCTTGCAGCGTTATAAAGGTTTAGGTGAAATGGACGCATCTCAGCTTTCTGAGACCACTATGGATAAAGATAAAAGGTTGATGTGGAAAGTGAGAGTTGAAGATGCGGAAGACGCAGATAACGCACTTACTAACCTCATGGGTGAAAACGTCGTACCGCGTAAGGATTTTATTACTGCGAACGCGAAGTTTGTTAAGAATCTCGATATCAATTAAGGAGATAGGTTATGGCTAACGAAGAAAATAAAGAATTGGAAAATCAAGAAGAGACTGATAAAGGTCTAGAGGGAGTTAAAGAGGGGATCACAGGCGGCATTGAAGATGTCGAAATGGGTCCTATCGTTAAAGAATCTTTCTTAGATTACGCAATGTCAGTTATCATTGCCCGTGCCTTACCGGATGCTAGAGATGGCTTTAAACCCGTTCAAAGAAGAATCATCTACGGTATGTATGCAGCGGGTAACACCCCTGATAAACCTTTTAAAAAATCCGCTCGTATTGTCGGTGAAGTCATGGGTAAATATCACCCTCACGGTAATTCAGCAATTTACGGTGCTATGGCTCACATGGCTCAAGATTTCGCAACCCGTTATCCTTTAGTTGAAGGACACGGTAATTTCGGTAACCAAGATGGTGATGAACCGGCTGCAGAACGTTATACTGAAGCTCGACTTTCAAAAGTAGCGGTCGAGATGATTAAAGATATCAATAAAAACACAGTTGATTTTATTGATACTTATGATGGAGATGGAAAGGAACCTGTTGTTTTACCTTCGAAGTTTCCTAATTTCTTAGTAAACGGCACAACTGGTATCGCGGTTGGTATGGCAACAAACGTCCCTTCTCACAACTTAAAAGAAACCTTAACTGCGGCCCAAGAGCTAAT
>JADING010000044.1 GCA_017694135.1 Candidatus Scatoplasma merdavium | reverse complement strand
GGTTTAATGGCTCAATTAGATGCTACTAATGAACTTCCTAAAACCATCCTTTATTCTTTGAACGATCACGATTATCCTTCTTTAGTTACTTTGATGAACTGCTACCAGAGTGCTGGCATCAAAGGAAAGATTCAATTAGGTACCGCTTGGTGGTTTGCTGATCACTTCGATGGTATGTCTAAGCAGATTTCTTATTTAGCTAACGATGGTTTGCTTTCGTGCTTTGTCGGTATGTTGACTGATTCACGTTCGTTCTTATCATATCCGCGCCACGAATATTTCCGCCGCTTAGTCTGCGGGTACTTAGGAGATTTGGTTGAAAAGGGTATGTATCCTGATAACCGCGAACTCTTAGGTAAGATTGTTGAAGATATTTCTTTCAACAACGCTAAGAAATACTTCTCTCGTTAATTTCAAATTTAAAAGGCCCGAAGAGAAATTCTCTCCGGGCTTTTTGCTTAATCTAGTTTTTCTAAATTTCTAATGTCTTTGACGTATTGTTTCAATTTTGAAACGTCGTCGACTTCTTTAGCAAAACTTACTCGCGATTTTTGGCGGGGGTATTCTAAGAAGCGGCAAGTCAGTTGTCTCTGTGTAAGTTCCCAGTTGATAAAACCTTCGGAAGAAATGTGCTTTCCGTATTTGCAGGAATTAAAAAAGCATTTTCCAAAGTCTCTCCAAGGCCGAGCCAGATAGACTCTTTGTTGAAATATGGTTCGAGAAGTGAAATTGCACTTGTAAAAATGAAAGCCGAAATCGTCTTTCATCGAGTGGGCTGGAGCGGAAACAAAGGAGGTAGAAAAGCGGTTGTCTTCTTCAGAATCGATTTGGCATTTATAAAAACTGGCTTGACCGGCTCCGAAGATAAAGTCTATTCCACCTTCGATATAACAAGAGTAGAAATAATTGTGGAGATTACCTTCTATTAACCTTTCTCTTTCGGGGATGAAATCGGTATAGCGGAAAATTAAATCATCAGGCAGAGGTCCGATAAAAAGGGTATCTTGACTAGAAACAATTTTGCAATTGATAAAAAGGCAGTTGTTAGAAAAGCAAGATAGGGCAACAGCCTGACCGTTTTTTTCCGGTAAGCAAGCGCGGTTTTCAAAAATGAAATCTTCAAAGATGCAGTTATCTCCATAAGAAGAGAATGTCGCTGTTCTCCAAGTTGTAAGTTCGCGGTTATCTTTATCGGTGTATTTTCCAGCGCTGTTTGAGACAAATTTTGAACCGTTACCTTTTAGATAGAAATTAGAATATGGAAAAGAAGTTCTTCCTTCTATTTCTAACGGCTTTTCAAATTCAATAATGGCATAAGCGTTGCTTGTTTTTCGAATTTTTTCACAGGTTGAAAGACACTCTCGATAAGAAGAAACGCGGTAGGTTTTAGCGTGGGCGTATTTTTGTTTTTCAATCATAAAATTACCTTTCCGCTTTCTATTATAATTGATGAGAAGGAAGGTTACATTATGAGTTTGAAATTCGGTATCCGTGGCCATGATTTAGTGACTAAATCTAACGTCGATGAATTAGTAAAAAAAATGAAAGAACACGATTTGAAGTACCTTCAGCTCGTGTTTCCTAAAACTTTTGCGGATTATTCTTATGATTCTAGTTACGTTAATAACGTTTTAAATAAATTAAATGAAGCAGGAATTCAAGTGAAAATGCTTGGAGCTTATTTTAACCCGGTTCACTCTGATAAAAAAGTCGTAGATTCTGGTGTTAATAACTTCATTTCAAATTTAGATATATCTCATTTGTTCAATGCGTGTGTCGGATCCGAAACAGGATCTTACAATGATTCACCTTGGACTTATGTTCCGAAAAACCACACTGAAGAAGGTTATCAAGAAACTCTTTCGATCTTTAAAAAACTAGTTGAACATGCGGATAAAATCGAGGCGAACATTTCAGTAGAGGCCGCTTGGGGACATGTTATTTATTCTCCAGATTGCTTATCTAGATTTGTAAAAGATCTCAATTCTCCTAATGTTTTTGTAACTATTGATTTATATAATTTGCTTTATCCAGGGAATTTTGAAGATCGCGATTACATTTTTGAAAAGGCATTAACAACATTTAAAGATAAAATTAAAATTATACATTTAAAAGATGGAAAAATTGTTAATGGAAAGCTAGTTCAATGCGCGCCTGGTAAAGGCGATTTCCATTATTCGTTCATGATTCAGGAGATTTTGAAGTATTGCCCTGATGCTACGCTTATTTTTGAAGGTGTAAAAGAAGACGATATCGATGAATCGTATAGCGCCTTGAAAACAATTGAAAAAAACTTTTCGTTTTAGTGGTCAATATTATTTTGAGAAAAGTTTTAGATTTGTCTATTATTTCTATCTGTACCCCGTTTTTTGGCTTATATAAAGCAATTAATTAAGTGGTCAAAAACCAATAAAGAAAACGCTTGCAATCTTTCTTTCTATTTACGTATATTAATTGTGAAGTTATTTGCACGGGTTTTTACCGCGCTGCTTCTCAAATCATAGAAAGCGAGATTGTGTCAAAGGTAAAATTCGAGGCTATAGATATATCGATTCTAAGTGGGGTTTCTATCCTTTTAGAGGTTGTTATATCCTTGGCTTACAATGCCTTCGGTTACAGAGATGGGTATGTTATTTCTCTCTCTGTAGTTATCGGACTTATCGCTATCTATCGTTGGAATTGGGCTGGCGTTATCCCCCCGATTCTCGCTGGTGTCGCTTCAATAATAACTGGAGCGATGATAGCTGGCAGTGAATTTATAAGAATAGGAAACATCTTATCTTATACTGTCGGTTGCCTTCCGTTGCTTCTATCGATGCTCTGGTTCAAAGAGCGCGATAAGAAGGAAATGTCGCAAGATTACAAGCTGATGTTCGCCTATTATTTCACCGGTTATCTGTCCTACGAAGTGGGGAGAGCCATCTGCCAAGTAATCGATTACCATTCGTTTATGCAAATCGGCGATCTTCTTATAAAGTATGTTGTTACCGATTTGTTAAATGTCTGTTTCGGTGCCCTGGTGTTCTTTATCGCTTTGAAACAAGGCTCAATTGTCTACGATATGAACATCTATATTAAAGAGGCACATGAAGGTACTCCAACTTCGCGTATTCGCGATGAGATTCAAGATTATAACAAGCTTGAATCGATGGCGGGAAAAGACGAAGTGAGTGATATCGCGCTTCTCGATGGCGGGATGGTCTCTGATAAAGACCTCGAACAATTAGAAGAAACGCGGCGCAGGCTCGAAAAAGGAGAGTCGAAGTTCGATAAGGAAAAGAAGGCTCTCGAAGAGTATCGCGACAAGAAGTCTAAACGTAACAATGTCTCTAAGACAAAGAAATAGAAATCATTACGGAGGTATGAAGAATGATTCGTGCAACTAAAGGTGAAATTGAAAGAGTAGAGCGTAATTACTGGAAGCGCAAAGGATGGGAAATCCTCTACGATTGGCGTTTATACGTAATGCTAATTCCTTTGTTCTTCTTCTTGATTTGCTGGAAGTATTTGCCGATTGCATCCATGGTTATGTCGTTCAAAGACTACAATGGTAACTATGGTGTTTATCAGTCTAACTGGGTTGGCCTCTATTGGTTTGATACCTTGATGTTTAGAGGTGTCTCTATCAGCGGTACTTCGTTCTGGATGGCTTTCCGTAACACCTTCGTCTTATCGTTCTACGGATTGGTATTCGGTTTCCCGTTCCCGATCATTCTCGCCCTCTTGTTTTCTGAAATTAAATGCCGTCCTTACCGTGCGGTTGTTCAAGTCTTAACTTACTTGCCTAAGTTTGTTTCAACGGTTGTCGTTTCATCATTGGTTATCTTGTTGCTTAGACCTGCCAATGCTGATAACAACATTTCTGCTGGACCTTTGGCATCGGTCTTAGACTCGCTGTTTGGTATTAAAGACAATATTATGTCTGATCCTCATTACTTCCGTTCTGTCTATCAAATTTCCGGTATTTGGGAAACAGCAGGTTATGGTTCTATCGTTTACTTTGCGGCTATTTTAGGTATCTCACCTACTAATTACGAAGCCGCGAGAATGGATGGCGCTAGCAAAATGCAGCAGATTCGTTACGTCACAATTCCTGGTATGACTACAACCTTAGTTATTATGTTGATTCTCGAAATCGGTAAGTTGTTAACTATCGGTTATGAAAAGGTCATCTTACTTGAAGGTGGTAACTCTCCAAAAACTTCACTGTTTGTAAATTCTGAAACTATATCTTCATGGGTTTGGCACTTGAAGAAACTAGGTAGTATTAACGATTCAGTTGGTGCTGCTGCCGATATGTTCAACTCCGTCATCTCCATGCTCTTAGTTATTGGTTCAAACCAGATTGCGAAGAAAGTTTCTTCGACATCGCTCTATTAGAAAAGAGGAGGGTAAAAAGTTATGCAAAATACTAACGCTCAAGTTCAAGTCGCAAAGCGCTATCGTCCTAAACACGATGGTTTCAAACGTATGGAGACATCGGAAATTGTCTTCAAAATCTTCTCTTATTTCTTCTTAACTCTATTTGCTCTTATTTGTTTATATCCGTTTATTTATTCAATAGCTGCTGCTTTCTCTGGACGTCTTGAATTCAATGCTGGTGATGTTATTTTATTCCCAGTTAATCCTCAAATTGACGCCTTTGTATCAATCATTCAACAGCCGCAGTTTTGGAACTCTTATTGCAATACCTTATTTATAACGTTGTACGGAACTATATATTGTATGTTAATCGGTATCTTAGGTGGCTATGCCTTATCTAAGAAGAGATTGTTCGGACATAAGTTCTTTAACTTCATGCTAGTCTTCACTATGTGGTTCACCGCCGGTATGATTCCTATGTATCTTAACTATCAAGCTACTGGTAGCTTAATGAACAGCATCGGTATCGGTGATGACAAGTGGATGATTGTTGTTGCTATGGGTATGTCTGCTTACAACATCATTCTCTTGCGTAATGCTTTTGAAGGTGTTTCACCGGAAATTGAAGAAGCTGCTAAAGTTGATGGTGCAAATGAATTCCAAATCTGCTCTAGAGTTTATGTTCCTATGAGTAAGGCTACCATTGCTACTGTCGCCTTGTTCTTCGGTATCTCAAGATGGAACGGTTACTTCTGGGCCAAACAGATGCTTAGTATTACTGATGCACCTCTTCAAGTCTATATTCAAGACGAACTTGAAACTATTAATTCTGGCGAAGGTAAGTACGATTTGTCTACTTGGAACGAAGTTTACGCTCCTCAGTCATTAATGTATTCAATGATTATCTGCGCTATTATTCCTATTTTGTTAGTTTATCCGTTCATTCAGAAATACTTTGCAGCCGGTGTTAATCTCGGTGGTGTCAAAGAGTAGTTTAAATTCGGTTAATCTTCACTTTTATAAAGGTGGATTAATAATAAAAAGCTAATTAGGAGGTATATATGAAATTAAAGAAATTAGCTATGTGTTTACTTCTTACTGGAGTAGTTGGATTAGTTGGCTGTGACGATGGAAGCAGTGAAACTTCTTCTGGCTCTAGCGATAGTAGCACAACTGTTGAAAATGGTTATCTTGACTATGTTAACAACACTTTAAAAGATGAGCTCTATGAAACTTATTACGATACCGCTTATCAAAGAATGAAGACTCTCGATAAGTCTTTCGAACAAAAATCTGTCCAAGATCCTGTTGCTGGTACTACCTTGAACATGTCTGTTATGTATCAGAAACAAGATACTCGTATGAAGTTTACTGAGCAGTCTCCAAACAAGGGTGTTTACACTGATCCTTCTGGTAATCATTATTCAGTTGGTGATTTTAAACCGACTTGGAAAGCTATCCAAGAAAATCTTAACTTCACAATTAACGATGTTACTAATCCTTCTTCTACAAAAATTGCTGATGCATTTAAGATTTATCAAACTGATGGTTTCAATACAGTAGATATCGCTCAAGGATCTGCTTCTGATATCGTTAATGCTGGTAACACTGGTGGCACCATCTTGAATTTGGCTGAATATCTCGATGAAATGCCTAATTTCAAAGCATTCTTAGAAGACAATCCTGTTATTAAGACTATGATTTCTACCGCTACTGGTGAAATCTTCTACGCTCCTTATTTTGATGGTTTCAACGATATTGAGCGTATGTTAATGATTCGTACTGACTGGGTTAAAGATTTGTTAAATGGTGAAACTGCCCCGACCGAAACTTCATATACCTTAGAATCTCACTACACTCCGTTCTATCCTGAAACTGAAGATACTAGCGTAACTGTTGTTAAGGCTGATGGTTCTGGCAGTGAAACTGTTAACAAGAAACACACTAAGAATATCATCACCATTCAAAACGAATTAGCCACCAAGAATGGTACTAACTTAGTTAAGGCTTTACGTGATTATATTGATACTACCTACACTAAAGCTGATGGTACTCCGTATTATGGAACCAATCGTGCTGATTTATTTGTTGGCCAAAACGCCGCTTACGATGTCGATGAATTAATCGCGTTGTTCCGCGTTGTCAAATGCTTCCCGACCTTATTATCTGGTAGTGCTACCAACGTTATGTGGCCGTTATTCCCGCGTGATGATACCAATGACCGTGTTGCTGATTTATGGAGATTTACTCAATTCTTCGGTGTTCGCGGTGGTGAATCTAGATCCGGATATCTCTATGTTGATGATGATGGACACATCAAAGATGCTCGTGGCGATGCTGCCATGGAAGATGCCTTATTCAAACTCAATCAAATGTATGATGAAGGTTTGATTATGGCTGATTTCACTGATAATGATGCTACTGGTGGTACTGAATTTAGAACCGCTTTATTCACATCCAACCGTGGTTTCGCTACTTACGATTACAATCAAACTACCGCTGTTTTAGTTAATAATACTGACTTTAAGACTAACAACGCTAATAATGAAGATGCTACTATTGAATCCATCTTACCGGCAACCGCTAAGTGGAATGGTAGTGACAAATACACCTTCTTCACTGAATCTTGGAGAAGTGTTAAGACTGAAGGTTGGTTCATTGCTAAACATGTCGAAAAAGATCAAGCTAAATTAGCTAAAGCTTTACAGTTATTTGATTACTTCTGGAGCGATGAAGGTAGTCAGTTAATGTCTTATGGCCCTGATTCTTACTTAGAAAAAGATGGCCAGGGTAAAGTTGTTACTATCGATTACCAAGGCAAACAAGTTCCGAAACTTTCAGATGAAACTTTGGCTCAAATGCAAGAGTTGACCAATGGTAACTACACTAACTACTATCGTTACTATTTAGGTGCTACTTACCCTGTCGGTTACATTAAAGAACAAGGTATGGAATATCAGACTGTTCCTGATATCTCTAAACCTGGTCTCGATAAGGTTAATAAGGCCATTGAAACTGGCGTCTTGAAACACGTCGACTTCACTTGGCACACTGGTGAAGATCAATGGTATAACATCTGCCCGACAACCTTCTCACTTAACGATGGTGAATCCAACGCTTTGACTACTCAATTCACCGAATTAGATGCTGCTATTAACAATACAAAAGGTAATTCCAATATTTGGAGTACTATTGTTATGCACGGTTTCGGTTATTCCAGTGGTTCTGTTACTACTCCGGCCTACGATGGCTCGTTAAAGAGCTTAGAAGAACTCAATAACGCTGAGTAATTCTAAATTAAAATTAGTTGTATTGATATGATTCTGGGAGGGAAATCTCCCTCCCAGAAATTGTATCTTTCTAGGAGGCAAATTATGAAAAATAAAGAGGCTTTAGTTTCCAACACAGGTGGTATAAAAAACTTGCGTTTTGTGAAAAAGATTATAGAGATGGATAAGAAGGTTTTTTTGCAAAAAACCGGTTGGATTTATCTAGTTTTAGCTGGTGCTTTTATCTTTGTCTATGGTCTTATTATGGCTACTCCTATGGCTGATTTGCGCTATTTACAAGGTACTCAACTTGAAGGTATGGAGATGGAAGGTGATGCTTATATTCGCATGTTAACCGGTTCCATTAATACTATGTGTATATTAGGTTGGGCTTTGATTTTAGATGGCCTTCTCTATAAGTTTGTTCGTAATGATAAGCGCCGCATTTATTACATTAGTAACATGGTTTTCTCAGCGGTAAGTTTCTTGCTGTTTATTGGTATCGCAATAGGTGCATTATCTATTATTGTTCATTATAAAGGCGTTTATGATTCTATTCCGTTTGATATTATTAACAGCTATCCTTTGTGGCAAATGAGTGGATATTACATTTCTGAGACTTCTTGGGTTTTCCCGCTCGGTTATTGTGTGTTTATATTTACGATTTTAGCTTCGTTTGTCTACATATTTGTTATTTGCTATAAGTGGAAAGATTTCGCTTATTACATGAAAAATCATGAAGTACCTGATTCAGATACTGTTGAAGAAAGAATGTAGGGGGATAAATTATGTCTGAAAACGCTAAACAACCTAATCCTCAGAAGGAAATGAAACTCGATAAAAAGCGTGAAAAAAAGCACGTTTCTATTGAGAAAAAAATAGACAGAGAAAATGCTGCTTACGAGAAGAAAACTAACGCTTTGAAAACAAAGTATTCTTCTAAAATCGAATCAGCGAAAACTGGTCAAAAAGAGGAACATTTGGAAGGTCAAAAGAACGACGCTTTGCGCAAGTTAGACAGCAAGCATTCTCGTAAAGTTGAGAAGCTTAAAAGAAGCGATATCATTCTTCGTGATCGTTATCAAGCTTATGTTCATCCGAACGACTTGCAAAAAGATATGATGCGTTATCACCGCAATTCTTTAGGTCATTCTCTTTGCTTTTTAGCTATTGCTGTTGGTGCTTTAGGTTTTTGTTTCACTTATTCGCACCTTTCAGTTTGTGATTTTTCAACCGGTGTTGACATTATTTTCAATATTATTTTTATGCTTGTAACTTTCTTGACAGCTGAAAAAGTTAAAGTTTATAACGTCAAGTCCTCATTTGCTGCCATGATTCTTGGTGTGTTAGAGATATTGCACTTTGTTTGGTATACGATACCTACCTACTCTAACGCTGCTGCCCAAATGCCAACTTGGGTGTTTATCGCTACATTAGTTTGTTATATCATTGGTGGTATCTCACTTTTATTTGTTGGTGTTACGAATTACTATCGCGGTACAATTTTGAAAAATTATTTGAAACAACAAGCAGCTACTGATTATTCAGCTGCTCTTGAATTAAAAGGGGGTAAATAATCATGGCTACTGTTTCGTTGCAACATTTACAAAAGATTTACGATACTGGTAACTTGGCTGTCGAAGATTTCAACATGGAAATCCAAGATGGTGAATTTATAGTCTTAGTTGGTCCGTCTGGTTGTGGTAAATCTACAACCTTGCGTATGATTGCTGGTTTAGAAGGTATTACCAAGGGCAAAATGCTAATTGATGGTAATGATGTTACAGAAAAAGCTTCAAAAGATAGAGATATCGCTATGGTTTTCCAGAATTACGCTTTGTATGGAAACATGACGGTTTATCAGAACATGGCTTTCTCTTTGATTCTTAGAAAAGAAAACCCTGAAGTTATTCACAATAAAGTTATTGCTGCCGCTAAAATGCTACGACTTTATGAACAGTTGAATAAAAAACCATCAGCTCTCTCTGGTGGTCAGCGTCAGCGTGTTGCCATGGGCCGTTCTATTGTCAGAAATCCTAAGGTCTTCTTGTTTGATGAACCTCTTTCTAATTTAGATGCGCAGTTACGTTCATCTATGAGAAGAGAAATTAAGATTCTTCATAACAAATTAAAAGCTACGATGATTTATGTTACTCACGATCAAACCGAGGCTTTAACCTTAGCTGATCGTATTGTTGTTATGTCTATGGGTAGAGTCCAACAGATTGGAACTCCGTATGAAATTTACAACAATCCTAACAATATGTTCGTTGCTTCATTTATCGGCAATCCTCCGACTAATTTCTTTACAGGAAAGATTCAGGATGGTTGCTTAAACATCAACGGAACTATGATTAAGTTACGTAAAAAAGAACTCGATTTATGCAATGGTGTTGAAGAAATTACTTTAGGTATTAGACCTGAAAGAGTCTTTGCTGATGAAAATGGTTATCCGGTTAAAGTTGAGCTCGTTGAGCACTTAGGACAATTCTCATTAATCCATTGTGTTATGGCTAAGACTAAATGTGTCTTTAAGGTTAAAGGCTGGATTGATCTTGCAGAAGGTTCTGAGTTTAAAGTCGGTTTGGATTTAGATAAATGCTTCTTGTTTGACAATGAAACTGGTCAACGTCTCAGAGGCTAATAGAGGAGGAATTTTACTATGGCTAAAAAGGAAACTAACTTTATCGGTCAAGAAGAAGATGTTGCCGAATTAGATTCTAGTTTAACTCAAACTACTTTCAATAAAAACGATACTGAAGTCGCAGATAAGATATCCATGGGATATTTCCACCTGCTATTTAGAAGAATTGTTATTAAAGTTAAGAACAGAATAGCTTTGATTCCTATGTTAATGACAGTCTTTACTATGTGTGTTATTACATTCACAATCTTTATTCGTGTTCGTGCTATTTCTGTATTAACAGTCTCTACTGAAAATTATCCTTTACTTCCTAATTACATAGGTGACTGGAACGCCATGTTCCACTTCTTTACTTGCTTGTTAGCGATATTGTCTTGCGTCATTTATTTGAACTCGATTGGTCGCCATGCTTCCAAAGAGAAAAAATATATTTTCTTAGGTTTGTTTGTTGTTGCTATGGCTATACAGATTGTCTTTGATGTCTTGTTTTTAAACGATGTAGATATGAAATTCGACTTAGGATTTGTTACTGATCGTGTTGATGATACTTACGGATTTAATTTAATTGCTACATCTGTTTATTGGTGCCGTTTCCATTTGATTTGCGCCGCTATTTCTATTGGTTTAGCTATTATTGAGCCATTCTTACAGCCGTTTGTCAAAAAGATTCAACTTCGTTAATATCTTTTGTATGATATTGACGTATCGTTTGTAGATGGGAGACTTTCATGTTAAAAAAAGACAAAGAAGCTGGTCTCATCAAAGATGGTGAAGAGCCTAAAGATGTATATAAGATTTCGTGGTTTGACCGCATTCCTTATTGGATTAAAGCGGCCTTTTTGCAGTATTGGATGTTTGGAGCTATTTATTTTTTCATCGGATTTGGTTCTGGCAGTTTCCTTTCTAATTCAACTATTGCCTGGCTTGTTTACGCTTTAGCTTACGCCATTGTTTGGGATTACATCGTTTATCATATATTGCACTTGTTTGATTCTTCAGCTGAAGAATCTAAGTTTTATACTCTGTATCATTCTCGTAAGTGGTATTCCATAGTTATTAATTTAGCTTTGGGTTTAGTTTGGTCGCTGTTGCAGCTTCTCACTTGTGCGGGACTTGTTGATTTGTTCAATTCTCGTTATTTGTTTAGAGAACCTTTTTCACAAGCTTTAATTGGTTTAATGTATCAGTTTATGTTTGTTGGAATAAAAAACGGTATTCGTTATTTATGGCGTAAATATTTTGAAAAGAGAGAGGTGGCATAATGAAATTCTATACTTTGTACGTTTCTAGTTGTTCAGCGACTTTCGAGTTAGAAAATAACCTTGTTTATTATTCTGACAAGAGCTACGATGTGAAGCTCAATGGTGAAGTTGTTTTAAAAGATGTTAAAACCAACGTTTTCACTATCTATAATTTAAAGCCCGATTGCAAATATGAAGTTTCTATCGGAGAAGATAAACTAAGTATTATTACTAAAAAGGTTTCTGTTATTTTGAGAGCCTCGATGTTTAAAAATGAATCGAATACTCAAGATGACACCTTGATGTTACAATCGGCGATAGCTTGTTTACCTAAAGATGGTATGTTAGTTATCGATGGTATCTACAAAGTTACGTCGCTTTTCTTAAAGTCGGATATGACTTTAGTTATTGAAAAGGGTTCTGCTTTGCTCGGTAATATTGAAGCGAAAGAATATCCTGTTATGCCTGGGGAAGTGGAAAGATTAGATTCTCCTTTAAAAATGCAGTGCGCGCTTTGGGAAGGCAATCCATTTAATGGAAAGAGCTCTATCATAAATGCTTTTCATGTTAACAATGTTGATATCGTTGGTGAGGGTATTGTTGATGGACGCGCTCAAGAATCTATCTTTTGGGTTAACCACAAGAATCATCCTTGGGGAAGACCGCGCATTTTGTTTTTCAATGATTCGACTAATATCAACGTTGTAGGTATCACAGTTCAGAACACTGGTTGTTGGACTGTTCACCCGTATTTTTGTGAGAATGTGGGTTTCTATTCGATGAATATCATTAATCCGAAGATTTCACCTAATACAGATGGTATGGATCCGGAAGGGTGCAAGAATCTTAAGATTATTGGTTTGAATATCTCTGTTGGCGATGATTGCATCGCCTTGAAATCAGGTAAGATTTATATCGGTTCTACTTATAAGCGCCCTTGTGAAAACGTTCAGATTCGAAATTGCTTTATGCACGATGGACACGGTGCTATCGTTATTGGTTCAGAAATTGGCGCCGGGGTTAAAAACGTTTCGTTGGAAAGATGCCTTTTTGAAAATACTGATCGCGGTTTGAGAATTAAAACTAGAAGAGGACGCGGCAAGGATTCTGTCGTAGATAATGTCGTCTTCTCTAATATTGTTATGGATGGAGTTTTAGCTCCTCTTGTCATCAATATGTTTTATTTCTGCGATCCGGATGGGCACGATGAATACGTTCAAACTAGAGAGAAGTTACCTGTTGATGAACGTACTCCTTACATCGGTCATTTCTTATTCGAAAATATCAAGGCGTACAACGCTGAATATGCTTTAGGTTGGTTCTTTGGTTTACCGGAAGCTCCGATTGCTGGAGTTGAGATTCGCGATTCGGAATTTACCGTTAAGGAAAATGCCGGATCTGGGTTCCCTGCAATGATGGATGGAATTGATAAGCAATCGAAAACTGGTTTCTATTTTGAAAATGTCAAATCTGTCAAGATATCTAATGTCAAAGCCAGTGGATATGTTGGAAATGAATACGTTTTAAATAACGTAGAAAGCTTCGAGGAAAAATAATGTCTCAAGCTTACGTTTATCTTTACCTTTCAAAAGAAGTTGGCCAAGATAAGTTGGAGAAGCTTTTAACTCGCGTATTGGAAGGTGAAAACAAATACGAGCTTTCTCGCGTTGCAGATGAATATTACTCTTTGTCTATTTTAAATGGATACAGAGGTCTAGGAGCTTTGCAGTCATCTTTTTCTGCAGCTAGCGAAGATATAAACTTTACTTTTAAAGGTATCGTAGTTCCGACGTTAAATGAGAGGTTCATTCAGTATTTAAAATACGTGAGAAAATCAAGTCTCGTATATCTGTTTCAAGTGGCTATGACCCACCAAGAAATATATGAGGAAAACGTCGATCTCTTGGATTTCATCGACGAGTATACTTTAATGACGGTCAAAGCCTATATCGAAGCGAGCAATTCTCCTTCTTTAGCGTCATATCGTCTCTTTGTCCACCGCAATACGGTTACTTATCGTATCGATAGGTTCATTCAAGAGAGCGGCTTTGATTTAAAGTATTTTTCTACTGCAATTTTCGTTTATTTTTTGATTATTGCTAAATATAACGGTCAAGATTTTATGCTCTGATATAACAATATTTATATCTAGGGTTGTATAATGATAATGAGTTTAGAACACACTTTCAAAAGGAGGTAAATATGAAAGGTGATATTGTAAGAGACTTGCTCAAATGCGGTGTTGTCGCTGTCATTAGAGCTAACAGCGTCGAAGAAGCTAAAAAGCTCGCTGATTGCTGTGTTAAAGGAGGAATCGTCGGTTTGGAAATTACTTTCACGGTTCCTGGAGCCGATGAAGTCATCGCTCAATTAGCGGCTGATAATGACGCTAAATACATCGTTGGTGCCGGCACTGTTTTAGATGCCACTACTGCTAGATTAGCCATTATGAAAGGTGCCAAATTTATTGTTGCTCCTAACTTTGATCAAGAAGTTGCGGAACTTTGCAATCTTTATCAAATTCCTTACATGCCCGGTTGCTACACCATTACTGAAATCACCCGCGCTATGAAAGCCGGAGCTGATGTCATTAAAATTTTCCCGGGTTCTCAAGCTTCTCCGTCTTATTTCAAAGCTGTTCACGGACCGCTTCCTCAAGCTAATTTAATGCCTACTGGCGGTGTTGATATCGGCAACGTTAAAGACTGGATTCAAGCTGGTGCTGTCGCCGTCGGTACTGGTTCTTCTTTAACCGCTCCCGCGAAAAAGGGTGATTATGAAGGTGTTGTTAAAAACGCAAGAGCCTTCGTTGAAGCTGTTGCTGAAGCTAAGAAAGGATTGTAATTTACAGATATGAAAATTGTTACTTTAGGTGAAATTATGATGCGTTTATCCACCCCTGGATTTACGCGTTTTGTTCAAGCTAACACTTTTGATGTTAACTATGGTGGTGGTGAAGCTAACGTCGCTCTCTCTTTAGCTAACTACGGTGATGAGGCTTATTTTGTCTCTAAAGTCCCGACTGGAGAAATCGGTGATTCTGCAGTTAATGAACTCCGCAGATACGGCGTTCACACGGATTATGTTGCTCGTGGTGGGGAAAGACTCGGTATCTACTTCTTAGAAACTGGCGATTCTATGCGTCCTTCCAAAGTTATCTATGATCGTGCCCATTCTTCTATTTCCGAAGCTGATGAATCTGACTTTAATTGGGATGAGATTTTTAAAGGTGCTGATTGGTTCCACTTTACCGGTATTACTCCGGCTTTAGGAAAGAAAGCTCAAGCTATCTGCTTCGCGGCTTTAAAAGCTGCTAAGGCTCACAATGTAACTGTCTCTTGCGACCTCAACTTCCGCAAAAAGCTTTGGACCAGTGAAGAAGCTCAGAAAGTTATGAACACTTATATGCCTTATGTCGATTACGTTATTGGTAATGAAGAAGATGCGGAAAAGTGCTTAGGATTCAAACCTGAAGGTACCGATGTTACTTCTGGTAAACTCGATATCAACGGTTACAAGAAGATGTTTGAACAGATGGTTGAGAAATATCATTTCAAGGGTGCCTGCGCTTCCTTGCGTGAATCTCATTCTGCTACCGCTAATGGCTGGTCTGGTATTTTTTATACCGATGGGAAGTTCTATCAGTCTAAGCACTACGAAATCAACCCGATAGTTGATCGCGTAGGTGGCGGTGATTCCTTCGCTGCTGGTTTAATCTACGGAATTATGCACTATAAAGAAGGTCAAAAAGCTATTGAGTTTGCTGTTGCGGCCTCCGCTTTAAAGCACACTATTCCTGGCGATTTGAACCACGTTTCCTTATCAGAAGTCGAAACCTTGATGAATGGTGATGCTTCTGGACGTGTCCAACGCTAAAAAATCATGACTAAAGAGAACCGCCAAATTTACTCGATATTGGCAAGGGAAATAGTATATTTAGAACTAAAACCCGGAGACAAACTTTACGAAAGCGAGATTGCTAAGCGCTTTAATGTCTCGCGCACTCCGATTCGCGATGTCTTCCAAAAGCTCGAGCAAGATGGGTTGATAGAAGTTTATCCCCAGCGCGGTTCTTTTGTTTCTAAATTGTCTTTAGATGGCATTACCGATATCATTTATATTCGAAGCTTGGTTGAAAAACACGTCTTCGAGGAGTATATGAACTTAGCTACGGCTTTAGATATTTCTAAACTTGATGTTATTGTTCAAGAAGCGGAGAAATTAGCTGATGAAATTTCTTCTAATTCTATGAACTTAAGGAAAAAAATCTTCGAATTAGATTTTTACTTATATGAAACAATATACACTAGAGTCGGGCGCAAGTCGGTTTTTGATTTACTCAATTCTTCCAATCCTTCTTTCTTTCGTTATCGTTTCTTCGCGTTCTTATCGGCTAAAGAAGATATTAAGTCTTACCTTTCAATTGACAGAGATATTATCTCCGCTTTAATAAGCCAGGATAAAGACGCAATCAACGATTGCATTGAAAAGCACAATTTCTTCGGATTAAGCAAATTAAATGACATCAAGAGTACAAATTCGGCATACTTAAAATAGGAGGAAACATGAAATTAACTGTTAGAGATTACTCAAATCAAAAAGATTATAAACACTATGATACTGCTCGCCTTAGAGAAGAGTATTTAATCGAAAATGTCTTCGGTATTGACGAGGCCATCTTCACCTATTCTTATATCGATAGAATTATTGCTGGTGGTATTATTCCTGCAAGCAAAAAAGTAGTTTTAGACTCTGCTCCGGAACTTCGTTCTCCGACTTTCTTAGCTCGCCGCGAAATGGGTGTCATCAATATCGGTGGAAAAGGAACCATTGAAGTCGATGGGACTACTTACACATTAGATAACTGGGATGCTTTATATGTTGGCAGAGGAGCTAAGGTTATTGTCTTCGATTCTGCTGATTACAAAAATCCGGCGAAATTCTATATCAATTCCGCTCCGGCTCACAAAGAATATCCGACTAAGCTCATTACTAAAGACATGGCAGATTCTCGCCACTTAGGCTCGAAAGAAACTTGCAATGAAAGAACTATTCACCGTTATATAGTTCCAGAAACTTGCCAATCTTGCCAGCTTGATATGGGCTTGACTCACTTGGAAGTCGGTTCCGTTTGGAATACTATGCCTGTTCACACTCACGCCAGAAGAATGGAAGTTTACCTTTACTTCGATATGAAAGATAACAATTGCGTCTTTCATTTGATGGGCCCGGGTGATGAGACCAGACACATTGTCATGCACAATGACCAAGCGGTTATTTCTCCTTCATGGTCGATTCATTCTGGATGCGGCACTTCAAATTACACATTTATTTGGGGTATGTGCGGAGAGAACCAAGATTTCGACGATATGGATGAAATCAAAACCTCTGAAATTCGCTAATTAATCGAATAAATAAAGCTCCTAGGGAACAAACCTAGGAGCTTTTGTTTTGTAATTATTTTTTGGGGAATTTCCTTTTTAATTCGGAAATTGAAGTCGAGCGCTTAATTTTTTTAAGTTCTTGATAATTGATAT
>JADING010000043.1 GCA_017694135.1 Candidatus Scatoplasma merdavium | reverse complement strand
TAAGGAACCTCAATAAGAAATGAACAGGGAATTTGATGAGCTCGAAAGAGAGGACGAAAAAGAGTTTGAAGATTCTATTCGCCCGCAATCTTTAGATGAATACGTCGGACAAGAAAAGATTAAAAATACTTTTCGTATTTATATCGATGCGGCCTTAAAGAGAAACGAACCTCTCGATCACGTTTTGCTCTACGGTCCTCCGGGACTTGGAAAAACATCTTTGGCTTACATTATCGCCAACGAGATGAAAACAAGCTTAAAGCTCGTCAGTGGACCTTCTTTAGAAAGAATTGGTGATTTAGCCTCAATATTGTCTTCGTTAAATCCCGGTGATGTTTTGTTTGTGGACGAGATTCACCGCATTCCTTCTAATGTTGAGGAAGTATTGTATTCGGCAATGGAAGATTTCGTCTTGTCGATTGTGATTGGGAAAGATTCTCAATCCCGTTCAATTAATGTGAATTTACCTCCTTTTACTTTGGTCGGCGCTACTACTAAAGCCGGTTCACTCTCGTCTCCTTTGCGCGATAGATTCGGCATCAGTGGACATTTTGAATACTATTCGGAAAACGAGCTGATGGAAATTATATCTAGAACTGCGAAAGTTTTGTCTTTTCCTATAACTTCCCAAGCGGCTTATTTAATTGCCTCTCGAGCACGTGGGACGCCGAGAATCGCAAACAGGCTGTATAAAAGAGTCAGAGATTACGCTACTTATCGCGGGGTTAACATCATTGAAGATTACATTGCTATCCAGGCGTTAGAAGCCCTAGGTATCGATGAATTGGGTTTAGACAATATCGATAGAAAATACCTTTTAACTTTAATTGACAGATATAACGGAAGACCGACTGGATTAAACAATATCGCTATTGCGATTGGGGAAGACGCTTTAAATCTAGAAGATGTTTACGAGCCTTATTTAGTTAAAATTGGCTTATTAAATAGAACCTCAAGAGGGAGAGTTGCAACTATGAAGGCTTATAAGCACCTTGGTAAAATGGATAAATACAAGAATCAAGACGAAATTTATTGATTTAAAAAGACTTAAATCTTGTATCTTACCTTTCTAAAATGCTAAAGTATGTAACGTGTAAAAAAGTGTTTTTTACTTTGTAAAAAAGAAGAGATAAAGGGGAGAAAAATGAGAAGATTATTAGCTTATATATCGATGGTGTTATCCTTGCTTGTCGTCGTATTGTTTAACGCTCAGTCGGTCTATCTTTCTAACAATTTAGGTTTGGAATACCAAGGGGGAAGAGAAGCCGTTTTGCAGTTTACCAAACGCGATGATGGCGCTGATATAAATGTCGATGAACTTTCAAAGACTCTTTCGCAGCGCTTGGATCTCGCTGGAGCTTCTGATTACCGAATTGAAGTGGTAGGTGATTCTACTGAACAAGTTCAAATGCGCGTTAAGTTACCGGGTAGAGATCAAAACGAATTTGAAAATATCATGCGCATAGTTAAGGCGAACACCAATTTGACTTTTACTAACGCAAATAACGATGAAATTGATGGCGCAACTTTGCTAGGCAGCCAAGATGAACCGATGATTTTAAACTACAGTGGTGTTACTCCTCAACCCTACTTTGTTATCGGTGATATCGAAGCTTACAACAACTTTATCGCTAACAACGAAAACATCGCTGATGAAGAAGTTAAAAACAATATCTACGTTTGGGAAAACAAACTAGAAAGTGATACGTACGAATTAGCTTTTGGTGATGATCCGCTTGAAAGTGTGACTTCAAAAGTCATTGCGACTTTGACAATAGACGATTACACCTTTGATGAGGCTAACAACCGCGGTCTCATTTCCGTTTCTACTTTAGAAGATGGTTCGGCATTTAGCATCGCTTCTGCCCGCTCTTACGTCAACGCGAGAAACGCTCAAGATTACAACTGCACCGTTGAGTATCTTTACGATAATTCCATTCCAGCCAGTATGCCTAGCCAAGCTCAAAACTTAGCTATTATTGGTGGCGCTGTCGGTCTTGGCTTGATTTTACTCGCTCTTTGCTTACTTTACGGTTTATCTGGTTTCTCAGCTGGCTTAGCTTTGTCAGTAATGGTTCTTTTCACTCTCTTAGTTGGTAACTTTGTCGGCTTCTTGTTCACTCCTTCTTCCGTTAGTGCCATTTATCTTTCCTTAGCTATCGGAAGTGGAATCATTTGCTTCGCTTTTGAGAAGGTAAAGCTGGAGGCCAAGAGAGGCAAGGCTCTTAATAAGGCTCATTTTGAAGGCTTTAGAAAGGCTACCAAGATGAATTGGGGAATCAATTTGACGGTTTTTGCCCTTTCTTTAATTGTCTTCTTTATCGGTCAAGCGGGTTTAAAATCCTTCGGTGGATTCATGACTTTAGGAGCTATATTCAACGTCTTAGCGAGCTTTTATTTAACTAAGTGGATGACTTATTGCTTGGTAAATTCTTCGAAGTTAACTTCTCATTTGAAACTCGTTGGCTTAGCCCATGTTGAAAACTCTTATAAAGAGAAAATCGTTGAAAAATTATCTATTTCAAAAGACAAACTCAAAAAGAGAAACATCGCTTCCGCTGTTACTTTAGGTGTAATTGGCTTACTTTCTTTAGGTACCTTCTTAGGTTTTGGATTAACTGGAAACCTGTACAATAACACTGACAGTTACTCTAGCGGTTATCGCGTAGATATCACTTACAAAACAGAACGCTCCATCCAAGATGATGACACATTCTTAGATTTCCAAGACTTCTTAGATAACGTCACCGCTTCTGGGGAAGATATCGGTTTTGATGCTTCTGACGTTGTTTCTTCAACTTTCAACAGATTTGAAACAGTTGAAACTGATTATGCGGAAACTTATACGACTTACATTTCTTTCGCCTTGGATCACGCTCTTGAAACTGGTCAGCGCGACGCCTTAATTAATTACGTTACTGCTGGTTTCGGCGATTTAGCGATGATTCCAGGCATATATCAAGAAGACACTAACTGCACTTACAACATTACTGAATCTGGTAACATTCAGCACATGAACTTCTATTACTACTTAGAAGCTGGTATGGTCGTTTGCTTTGCAATCCTTATCTACTTGCTCTTCTTTGGAATTTATGCCGCAATGCAGGTCGGTTTAGTTTTAGCTGGGGAACTTGGTTTAGGGTTAAGTATTGTTACTCTCTTCCAGCTTCCGTTTACTTCTTACACCTTGTTTGGAATTATCTTGGCTTTAATTGTTACTTCTATTATTTATTTGCCTATCTATTCGCGCTTTAGAGAATTAAAGAAAGATGGCAAGAACAAGTATCCGACGGAAGATATGCGAATTGCTTATATGGATGAAGCTTACAAGAATTCTTCAATTTCTACCTTTATCGGAATGCTAGCAGCTCTAATTATGTTTGTTTTAACTATCGCCTTTATTGGAACTGAGATGCTTACCGCTTCGATTGTCGGAATAGTCTTAGTTGTCTTCGCTTTCATTTACTATATCTTCTTCGCTCCGTATAACTACATTGGTTTAAGACGCAAGATTCACTTTAAACCTATTAAAATTCAGAGAAAGAAGAAAAAACCTGTCGTTACTAACACTAACGAGCCGATGGAAACTATTATTCCGGGGATCAATGACTGATGACTTTCTTTCAGAAGTTGCTAGCTCATTATTCGCTTAGTGAAGAAGAGTTCAATGAAAGAAAAAATGCGGGGTTTAGTATTTTAAACCCCGTTTCTCATATGGAGGGATTTTCTTCAGCAATTGAACTAATTAACCGAGGAATAGAAAACAAGAAAAAGTTTGTCATCTACGGCGATTACGATGTCGATGGTATGACTGCGACAAGCATCATATATCTCGCTTTAAAACAGAGAGGTATCAAAGCGGGGTATTTTATTCCTTCTCGATATAAGCAAGGATACGGTTTGAACGTAGATATCCTTCGCGAGTTTCACAAAAAAGGGTATGAGTACTTGATTCTCGTTGATAACGGAATCAGCCTCGTTGAAGAAGTGAAACTTGCTAAAGAGATGGGAATGACAGTGATAATTATCGATCATCATCAAACCCAAGTTAACATTCCTCAGGCTGATGCTATTATTCATCAGTTTCTCACAGGTTACACTTCTTACAATATTTCAGCCGCTTTTTTATCGATGTTAGTGTATTTTGCCTTGGTAAATAAACAAGACGATTACATCATAGCCTTAGCGGGAATTGCGGTGATCTCTGACATGATGGAAATAAAAGGGATGAATCTCAGCTTGTTAAAAAGGTGTTTAGAAATCCTCAACCAAGGTAAATATCCTCAGTTTAATTACCTTCTGTTTAATTCACCTGTCAAAGGAGAAGAGAAGGTCTTATCTTCGTCAATCGCTTATAAAATCGTCTCGCCTTTAAACTCTTTAGGAAGAATGGATATCGCCAGTTTAAATAACAATGGAGTTAAGTTTTTAACTGAAGATAAACTCGTAAATATCGAAGCTTATTACAAGTTTATCGAAGATGTAAATTTTAAAAAGAAGGACCTGTTAAAAAAGTATGAGTCCGCACCAAGCGAAACGATATCTGGAGTTAGTTTCACTTATTCAGAAGATCTTCCAATTGGGTTAATAGGCTTGTTAGCAAATAGAAAGCTCGATGAAAATAACTACCTGTCTTTCGCTTTAGCAAAGCAGAGTAAGGATAGCTCTGTATTAGTAGGTTCCGCTAGATCGAAATCAAACATTGATCTTTCTGAATTAATCGCGGAATTTAAAGATCGTCTCATTAAATATGGAGGGCATAAAAACGCCTGTGGTTTTTCGATAAAAGAAGAAGATTACCCTCAGTTTAAAAGAGATGTTGTTGAATATTTACAAATGAAAGATATTCAAGAAGTTAAACGAGATTACATTTCTATAAGCGAAGAGGAAATCAATGCGTCTAACATATCTTTAATTTACGAATTTGAACCTTTTGGTTACGCTTTCGAAGAACCTAGTTTTACTTGTGAGATCGACTTATCAAAGGGAAATAGGTCAAAAGATTTTAAGCATCTTTTTGTTGAGATTAACGATACTCAAATTTGCTTGTTTAATTGTCCTTTAGACGTTAAAGGTAAAAAGAAGTTAATTTTGCATCCGATGCTCAACTATTTTAACCATCGATACTTTTACAAGTTTCGCGGGGAAATTGCATCTTAGTTTCTAAATTGCAAAAAGGTTGATTTCTCGATTAAAAAAATACTTAAGATTGCTGAATTAATGGTAAACTAAATAATAGGGTAAAACGTATGGAACACATAGTTTGCGCATTGGAATTAACATCTTCGGGAGTGAAGATGGCGGTTGGATACACTTACGAAAAAAAAGTTTATATCTTGCATTCTTTAGAGTCGATCCGCTCGAAGCTCATTTACAATCAAATTCCTGATACTTCAGAGATGGTAGCTTCGATTCGCGAGCTCGTAAAGTCCGCTCAAGATACATTGAAAATGGATTTTGACTCTTGCGTTTTAGTCATGCCTTCTTCAAATATGAAGGTAGTTCAAAAGCACCAGACGGTTTCTACGACAGATATGCATTCGGAAATAAAGGTTTTCGATGGTTCAAACTTGGTCTCAATGATGCGCAAGGACTGCCGCAATGCATTTTTGGAAAGCAACCTAGAGGTCTTAGATATTGTTCCTATCTCTTGGGTTGATGATAAAAACAAGACTTATCGTTATTTTCCTAAGGGAACGATTTCTAGCGAATTGTCTTTAAACGGCGATTGCGAAATGATTGATAAACTGACTTTCGAAAGCTTGACTAAGGTTGTTGAAGACGCGGGGTTAAGTATAGATAAGACGATATCTGGGGCTAATGCCACGGTTAAACTGATATCTTCGCATTCTGATTCTCCTCAGGAGTTCATCATGGTAGATTTCGGAGCAAAGACTACTACTTTCTCTTTGTGTTACGATCATCGCTTGCTTTCTTCTTTCTGCATTAATTACGGGTCAGAAGATATCGATGAAGAACTTATGCGAGAATTTAAGATCGATAAGAGCGTCGCTAAGTATTACAAGCTCACTTACGGGTTATCTAAAGATCCTGATTTCGAATTTAAAACTAAGGAAGGGATATCTCTTTCAGAAATCTCTAAGGTTATTAGAAACAGTTTAAACAGGCTTTATACCGGTTTGGAAAAATATATCTCAACTTTAGATGTTTCAACCCCTTCTTCAATCATGCTTGTTGGCGGGGGATCTTCTTTGCTAGGGTTTAGCGAAGATGTTAAGGATCGTTTCCGCATTAATGTTTATTCGTATTCACCGCTGTATCTAGGGGCGCGAAGCAGGCAGTACTTAAATTTAGTTTCCGCAATTAAATACTATTCAGAATACGAGCTTAAGACCAGTTCAAAAAGGCCTTCCGATCTTACTTTGACAAGGGTGAGCTCTTCATCAGATGAGCTCCATATCAAAGTTAAAAACGTCTCGGATCTCGGCGATGAAAAACTCTAGGAGGTAATATGTCTATCGATTTAAATGCCTTTGAGGCTTACGTAAAAATACTTGTTATCGGTATCGGTGGCGGCGGTTCAAACGCCGTTAACGAAATGATCGATGACGGAATGATGAAAAACATCGATTTCTGGGTTGTTAACACCGATGCCCAGGCTCTTTCAACTTCAAAATCTCCAAACAGAATGGTTTTGGGTGAAGAAGTGACAAAGGGGCTGGGAGCTGGCGGTGATCCTTCGGTTGGTGAAAAAGCCGCCGAAGCTAGCAAAGAACAGCTTGAAGAAATCATCCGTAATTACGACATGGTCTTTTTAGCCTGTGGAGAAGGTGGAGGTACTGGAACAGGTGCCGCTCCTGTTATTGCTAAAATTGCTAAAGACTTAGATATTTTGACCATTGCTATTATCACTCGCCCTTTTACTTTCGAAGGAAACTTGCGTATGAAAAGAGCGAACGAAGGTATCGCTAAACTCAAAGAGAACGTCGATTCTTTAATTATCGTCTCCAACGATAAACTGATGTTTATGAACGGGAAGAGGGCTATAAAAGATGCCTTTGCTGAATCTGATTCGGTTTTAGCTCAATCGGTTAAAACTATCACTGATTTGATTTTGCTTCCTGGAGTTATCAATCTCGATTTTGCCGATATTCGCAACACTTTGAAAAACAAGGGTATGGCATTGATTGGATTTGGTTCTGGCGAAGGCGATAACAAGGCGAAAGATGCCGCTAATTCCGCTGTCTCTTGCCCGCTGTTAGAAGCTTCCATCAAAGGAGCGAAGACCGCAATTGTCAACATCACTTGCGGCAGTAACGTCACTTTAGATGAAGCTCAAGAGGCCGTTAGATACATAACTGAAATAGCTGGCGGGGACGTTAATATTATCTTTGGTATCCAGCTCAATTCACAGATTGATAACACGATGTTAGTTTCGGTTATTGCGACTGAGTTTGAAGATGAATCGCAACTGCTTAACCCGTCTTCAATCATTCCTTCTCGCAGCCTTGTTAACAAGCCGGAGATCAGCCGCATTAGCGATGATACAAATTCCTCTAGCGGTGCGCAGAACCCTGCTCAAGTCGCGGATTCTCGCCCTGATTTCTCCAATGAAGATGACATATTACCTAACTTCTTCTCAACGGTAAAAAAGCAAGAAGAAACGCAAGCTGAAAAGAGTGAAGAAGTTGAAGAAAACGAGCATGAGGAAGAAGAAAACAACGGAAACGGTGGTGAAGAAAATGGATATAACGCTTATTAAAGAAAATTTAGCTAAATGCAAAACTGAAGCGGAAGTCGCGATATTGAAAGCTTCTTTGCTTGGGAAAAAGTCAGAGTTGTCTAGCTTAATGGAAGAGCTTAAACAGGCGAAAAAAGAAGATAAGGCTAGCTTAGGTAAGAGAATCAACGAGCTTAAGTCTACTTATGAGAAGCTAGTGCAAGAAAGATTGGCTGAGATAGAAGAAGAGAAGATTCAGAATACATTTAAGCAGGAGAGAATTGATATCTCTTTACCTTCTTACGGAATAAAAAGAGGGAGCAAACACCCGCTTCAAATCATTATCGATGATCTGAGTGAATTTTTTATCGGAATGGGATACACGATTGCTGAAGATAGGGAAGTCGATACTGATCATTACAATTTTGAATTGTTGAATATACCCAAAGATCATCCAGCTCGAAACATGCAGGATTCATTTTTTATCGATATGAATATGCTGCTTCGCTCACATACTTCTGCCGCTCAGGCTCACGTTATGGAAGAAGCGCAAGGGAAAGGGCCTATCAAGGTCATCTGCCCTGGCAAAGTCTATCGCCGCGATTACGATGATAGGACGCACTCTCACCAGTTTATGCAGTGTGAAGGACTCGTTATTTCTGAAGATTGCAACCTTTCATCGCTAATGCAGACTTTAACTTTAATGTTAAAGCACCTGTTTGGTGAAAACCGCAAAGTGAGGTTCCGCCCTTCTTATTTCCCGTTTACTGAACCAAGTATTGAAGTTGACGTTTCTTGCTTTGAGTGCGGTGGTAAAGGGTGCGATTTATGCAAACACACCGGTTGGATAGAAATCTTAGGTGGCGGTATGGTTCACCCGAATGTCTTGCGCCTCAATGGTTTCGACGATAAGAAGTACCAAGGCTTTGCTTTCGGTGTTGGTATCGAGCGCTTAGCGATGCTCAAATACGGCGTTGATGATATTCGTAAGTTCTATAT
>JADING010000042.1 GCA_017694135.1 Candidatus Scatoplasma merdavium | reverse complement strand
ATTATAAACTTCTCTCGTGCTTAAAGGAGACATTCTCATAACAGCAACTCTTCCAGCAAGAGATTGAGTAACTCCTTCCATTAGTTCATAAGTTTGAGAGCCAGTTAAAATAAACATTCCATAATTATTGCCCTTTTCTAATTTTTCTTTATTAACAATAGCCTCAATAACTTCAAATAACTTAGGAGCATACTGTACTTCATCAATAATAAGAGGCCATTGATGCAACTTTAAAAACATCTCCGGGTCATTTATAGCTAAATTTCTTTCTCTAAGATCATCTAAGGAAACATAGTTAAAACCTATCTCTTGCTTAAGAGAATAACATAAAGTCGATTTCCCAACTTGCCTAGATCCTGTAATTAAAGTAACTGGTTTATTTTTAATACACTCAAGTATCGTTGTTTTTATTGTTCGATTAATCATAAAAATAATCCTTAATTAAATTATATATTAGTATTTTTTCCATCACAACTGGAAATTTTACTAAATTTATATAAGTACATCCCCATTCAAAATACTGAAAAGCAAATATTTTAATGAACTTCTGCAGATGGAGTTTAAGTTTTATTTAATGTTTATTATTGTTGATAGATAAAGCTTTTAGAAAAGTAGAGGTTTTACTAAATCTTCTCCAAAAGTTTTTATAAGAAAATCAATTCAAAATTAAGGAAATTAAACACTCTGAAGAACCAACAAAATAAATTAACAATGACTTTAAAAATATATCCAAAACTATTTTATGCAGTATATTGGTAATTCAAAGCGCAAGCCATCTTTTTGAATCTAACTTCCTTTTCAACGCTAAACAAGAGTTTCAATTATCAAACAGCACGCTTAAATGAATAATAGGATTTAACAATAAAATCCACACGTATTTATATGATAAATATCTCAGTATTTCGGCCAATTTCAAATTAAATAGTCTCTTTAATTAATTGATAAAATAAACCTAGAAATCAACAAGTTTTATTAAGACGCAGTAAATTTCTTCCTTGAGTTTAGATTTAACATAAAGGCTAATTATCGCTGCTAATTAAAATGAAAGCGTAATTGAAATTTATTCAACTCAAAATCCAAAGGAAAATAAGGTTTAACGCAACGATTTATCGTAAGGTATACCTTCCGCTTTCGGAGCGCGGGACTTTTTCGAAGTGAAGGCTAAAATCACCAACGAAACAATAAAAGGCAGCATTCTAAACAATTCAGGTGTAACACCCATAGAAGCATTAATCTCAATGCCCATGGCTCTAAATATACCGGAATAAACATAAGAAAGTGAAAGGAAGAAAGAGAAGATTAAGGAGATAATCCCAATTCTAAGAGGCTTCCACTGTCCGAAAATCATAATAGCTAAAGCCAAGAAACCAAAGCCGGCAACACCAGTAGAAGCATTCCAGTTATTAGTGGTAGGAATAATGTAAGCTAAAGCACCAATGCCAGCTAAAGCACCTGAAATTAAAACCCCGGCATAGCGGTATTTAATTACGTTGATTCCAACGCTATCAGCAGCAGAAGGATTTTCTCCGCAAGCTCTGAGTCTCAACCCAAATCTCAACCTGTATAAAACAAAAATTGAAACGATTAAGACAACGATAGCGATAATTAAGAATATGTTGATATCAAAGACACCAAAGTCAAAGATAAAAGCATCTTTGACATACGAGATGGTAGTTGCCGCTCCATCGTTCATCATTTTGGTTAATACCAAAGTGAGCGCTGTAGCTAACAGATTCAAGGCGGTACCAGTCAAAGTTTGATCAGCTTTAAAGTTAATACAAACAACAGCCAACAACAAAGAATAAGCCATCCCAGCAAGAATACCAACTAAAATAGTAACTATAACAGTTACAGGAGCAGCAACCGAAGCTTCTTGCATAGCTTTTAAAGTTGCAAATCCGCAGAATCCCCCAATAACCATTGTTCCTTCTAAACCTATATTAATAACGCCCGATCTTTCTGAAAACATTCCACCTAAGGCGACAAACATCAAAGATACGCCGAAGATAAGCATGTAAGAAAGCAATAACAATATCTGGTCACCCATTATTCTTTCCCTCCTTTTTCATTCGCATTATCAGGGATAATGTTCTCTGTAATTTCTTGGCTAGAAACAGGAGTATCAGCATTCGCAGCTTGCAAAGCCAATTCCTCTTTTTTTGCCTTGTTTTTAAAAACGTGTTTGTTAACTAAAACAATAACCAAACCGGTTAAACCGCTTAAATACACAATAATTGAAGTAATAATATCGGCAATTTCAAAAGGATAACTGGTCTGAAGCATCATTTGAGCGCCGTGAGTGATCCAACTTGTAAACAAAGTAGCAAATATTGTGCCAACCGGTGATAACTGACCGACGAAAGCGACAACAATACCGTTCCAAGGTAACTGCTTCAAAGCGCTTGATGCTTGAACATCGTATTGTTCAAGTCCAGCTAAATAGAAAAGAGACGCACCTAACGCAGCTAAAGAACCGCTTATCGCTAAAGATACAATTATATTTCTCTTTTCGTTCATACCAGCATATTTAGTGGCATCTTTGTTTAAACCGCTAGCCTTAAGCTGAAAGCCTAGAGTTGTCTTCTTTAAAATGAAAGCGATAAAAATGGCAACAATAATCGCAATAAATATCGCAATAGTAAAATAAGATTGACTCCCCACTTGCGGAAGCAAAGCGCTAGGATTTTTCATACTGATATTGTAAGTCTTCATACCTTGAACTGCATTGACGCAACTAGAAAGATAAGTTTGAAATGAATAGTTAGTAAAAAACAGAGCTATCCAGTTAAGCATAATGCCAGACAAAACTTCACTGACATTTAAATAAGCTTTCAAAACGCCAGGTATCACACCCCAAATAGCCCCAAACACTACAGCAGCAAGCACGCACACATACCAAGGCATATTAAACTGTAACGCAAACATCAAAGAGCCCAAGATGCCTATGGTATATTGCCCTGCAACTCCAATATTAAACATACCGGTTTTATTAGCAAAAACAATTGACAAACCGCAACATAATAACGGGGCAGCATTAGCTAAAATGCTGAAAAAATGCGCGCTGCCGTAATTGGTCCCGCCAAGCAACATCGTTGCAAACTCTCTCATAACATTGCTTGAATCCATGAAAATTAAAATTAAAAAGCCAATAATTACGCTGATGATAATACAAGCTAACGAAGAGTAAAGCTTAATAGCGCTGTTAGAAGTAGCAGCAACTTTTGTCTTAGAAGGCAGAGACTTGTAATCATAGGTTTTTACTTTGTTAGCAAAACTTACAGCGGAATTTTTTACGCTGTTAGTTCCGTTGACAAAGAAATCTTTGGTTTTCTTGCCAAAATCACTGAATTTCATTCTTTACCTCCTCTTTAAACACGTAATTATCTTTTGAGCCAACCATATATAGACCTAGCTCTTCTGGAGTAACTTCATTCGGTTTAAACTCACCAACAATCTTTCCGTTAAACATAACGAGAATTCTATCAGCTAAGCCAAAAACCTCATCTAATTCAAAAGATACGAGTAAAACAGCCTTATTGCTGTCTCTTTGTTGAATAATTTGTCGGTGGATATTTTCAATTGCCCCAACGTCAAGACCACGCGTGGGTTGAACCGCGATTAACAAATCCGGATCTCTTTCTATTTCTCGCGCAACGATAACTTTCTGCTGGTTACCACCAGACATACTTCTGACCGCAGTCTCTTTACCTTCGCTAGAACGAATATCGTATTTTTCAATCAACTTGTCAGCGTAGTTTCCAATAGCTTTTTCATTTAAAATGAAGCGCGCCTTTGTAAACTCTTTTTTCCCAAAATCTTCGATAACAGTGTTGTATTTTAACGAGTAATCCAAAACTAAACCGTGCTTTTGACGGTCTTCTGGAATATGGGATAAACCGAGGTTATTGCGCTTGTAAATCGAATAGGATGTAACAT
>JADING010000041.1 GCA_017694135.1 Candidatus Scatoplasma merdavium | reverse complement strand
TCAAAGTCAGTAGTAATTACAAGAATAGTGGCAAAAGACACGATAGATGAAGACGTCATTAAGGCACTTGATAAAAAGGAAAGAACGCAGGATGCCTTAATTGAGGCAGTAAAAGCCCATGTGAAAGGAGGTAAATGCTAATGGGGATAATTAACAAACTAAGCGAATTAAGCGCCTTACGAGCCAAAATCGTGCGACTTGAGGGGCAAATAGAATACTGCAAGGAACAATCGATGAAAATTCCAGGTCCTGTTTGGGGCGAAGAGAAGCTTCATACACAGCCTAGTGGCAAGGCCCCATTCGAGAAGTGGATATTCAAACAATTGGATTTTGAAAAGGAAGTGAAGGAACTTCAGGAGGAGTTCGAGACAAAATCAATCAAAGCTGCCGAAGCAATAACTTCGATACTTGAGGATGAGCAGGTCCTTAAGGCTGTTCTATACCGTGAGGTTTCCTTCATGAAATACACCGAGATAGCAGAGAAGATGGGCGTCTCCAAAAGCTATATCTACCGACTTCACGATGCCGGGATGGAAGAGATAGCAAAAAGAGACAAAGTCTAATTAGGCGGTATACGTTGACTACGTTAAAAGCCTTCAAGGTAAGTAAACGTAGTCTTTTATTTTTGAGATTGTTGTCTCGTTTGCGGTATACGTTTAAGTCGTTGAAGCAAGACAAGGAAAAACGACGGAAGAACTAAAATCAAGACGGTTGTCTCCTTAGTCGTATACGTTGAAATACGTTAGAAAAGATAACGTAATCTAACGGGAGACCGAATTTAGAAGATTGTCGTCTACGTTAGGGTATACGTTTGTTACGTTAAATGATTTCAACGTAGTACGTTTGAAGATTTCTTTCGGTACGCCTCGGTACAGTTTGCGGTACGTTCGTTACGTTAGGGAAATCTAACGACTTTAAAGGTGGTACTGATTTTTAGCCGTTCTCTTGTTTTTTTGCTAACTCAACTAGCAGTATGGTTAAGTCTAATCGAAAGAATGTTAAAATTATTATGGTGGTGAAGAAAATATATGGATTTAATTAAAATTGGCAAATTTATTGCGAAATGTAGAAAAGATAAAAACCTAACACAACTGCAATTAGCTGAAAAACTTTCTGTTACTGATAGAGCTGTTTCCAAGTGGGAAAACGGAAGATCATTACCTGATTCTTCAATAATGCTCAATCTTTGCAATGCCCTTGGTATAACTGTTAATGAATTATTGGCTGGAGAAAGGCTAGAAAAAGAGGATATTAATAAAGCGAACGAAGAGAATTTACTTTCAATAATTAAAGATAAAGAAGATTCGGATAGGCGCTTGTTGTTGTCGGAAGTTGTTTTTGGAACATTCGGTATTGCTACTATATTGCCTTTGATATTGCTTGGTGCTCTTTTAGAAATTGAGATGTGGCTAAGATTAGTTTTAATTTTTGGCGCTGTGGTTCTTATAGTTCCATTTGCTTTATTTTTGCTATGGATAGAGCAAAAGACAGGATATTACATTTGCCCGCATTGTGGATATAGATATGTGCCTACCTATAAGAGTGTGTTGATGGCACCTCATTATTTCACAACTAGATTAATGAAATGCCCGAAATGTGGGCAAAAAGGATGGCACAAAAAGACCATTAATAAAAGCGAAAACAAGAGTGAACGTGAGTAGACCTTTAGTTGAAAAAATAAGAATAAATAAGAAAAAATAAGAACTTCAGTTGACTTTGATGTACCTGTCAAGTGGTTTAAACTATTCATAGTAGGCAGTATGCCTATACGGAGTAATAATGAGAATGTTGCCTGTGGGGAAACCATGGGCTTTTTTCATGCAAAGAAAGGAGGAATCACGAGTGACTAATAGAAAAAATAAAAGAATTTACACAACCGATATTTGGGAACAATGGAAAAAAGATGGAAAGTTAGAAGAAGTTTTAGCTTTTATTGCTGATTGTTCTAAAAAGCTCGTCACTCAAAGGGAGATGTGCAAATACCTCAAGATTGAAGAACATACATTTACTAATTTGAAGCACAAATATCCTCAAATCCAAGAGGCAATGGACAAATCCAGATACGAGTTAAAAAAGGACTTAGCCAGTGCAATGTATAAAAAAGCAATCGGCTATGAAACTATCGATGAAGATCAATTAATCGAAGAAAAAGATGGAAAGCAAAAGAAGAAAGTTCACCGAATTAAAAAGCAAGTCGGACCTGACTTTAAGGCTATTGTTTATCTATTGACTAAAAAGTTTGGGAAAGAATATAGCGAAAGATATGAAGATTTAAGACTTGCTGAAAAGAAACTAGAAGCGCAAAAGGAGGAATGGAACAGTGTCGAATCAATCACAGAAGAATATGACGATAGTGATGAAGAATATAGTGGAGATTAAACCCTATGAGAATAATCCTAGACATAATGAATCAGCTATTGATGCAGTCGCTAGTTCTATTAAGGAGTTTGGTTGGAAACAGCCTCTAGTTATTGACAAAGACAATGTTATAGTGGTCGGTCATACAAGGTGGCTCGCTGCTAAAAAACTAGGATTAAATGAAGTTCCTTGTTTAATAGCTAGTGATTTAACTGATGAGCAGATTGCTGCTTATAGACTTGCCGATAATAAGACTAATGAATTAGCAACTTGGGACTTTGAGAAACTTAAAACTGAACTTGAAAGCATCTCTGATATTGATATGTCGCAGTTTGGTTTTGAAGAGCTAGAGGCAAGTTTAGATGATGTAAAAGATGATGAGTTTGATGAAAAAGGAGCAATTAGTGAAACGCCTTATTCTAAAAAGGGAGATATCTTCATTCTTGGAAACCATCGTTTTATGGTTGGTGATTCCACCTTAAAAGATGATGTTGATACACTTTGTGAAGATAAAAGTGTAGATTTAGTTCTTACCGATCCTCCTTACAATGTAGATTACGAAGGACAAGACGGTATGAAAATCCAAAACGATAAACAAAGTGATGAAGATTTTTATAATTTCTTGCTTTCAGCTTTTAAAAATATGTTTGAACACACAAAGCCTGGTGGAGTTATTTATTGTTTTCATGCTGATACAGAAGGGCTTAATTTTAGAAATGCTTTTAAAAATGCTGGATTTAAACTTGCTGAATGTTTAATTTGGGTTAAAAACTCACTTGTTTTAGGAAGGCAAGATTACCAGTGGCGTCATGAACCATGCCTCTATGGATGGAAAGAAGGAGCTGGACATTATTTTGTTGATGATAGAACTCAAGATACAATCCTTGAATATGATAAGCCTAGAAACAATAATCTCCATCCAACGCAAAAGAACATAGAGCTAGTTTCTAAACTTATTCTTAATTCTTCAAGAAAAAACGAAACGATTCTCGACCTATTCGGAGGTTCAGGGACAACTCTTATAGCTGCTGAACAATTAGGAAGAAAAACACTAATAATGGAGCTAGATGAGAAGTATGCAGATGTAATTGTCAAACGATTTATCACTCTTAAGCACTCAGTAGATGGGTGCTTTTTAATTAGAAAAGGTAATAAGACTCCACTTAGAGAAATCCAAGATTATAAGAAGGTTTTAGAAAGTGAAGAGCTTCTATCTTAAAGTTACTCCATTTGAGCGACTTAATGAAAAATAATCAAATTTTGAAAGGAAAAATAAAAATTATGAATAAATATGTAACTTGTGAATCAGTTTTTAGAGGACATCCAGATAAGATGTGTGATCAAATTAGTGATGCCATTTTAGATGAATATCTCCTTAAAGATAAAGACTCAAGGGTAGCGATTGAATGTTCTATCAAGGATAACCTAGTCATTATCTTTGGAGAGGTTACCTCTAAAGCTCACGTAAATTTAGAAAAGGTAGCAAAAAGAGTTTTAAGAGATATTGGCTACTTTGATAATTTTGTTGTTATCACTAAAGTTTCTACTCAGTCTTGGGATATTGCAAAAGGTGTAGATAAACTCGGGGCAGGCGACCAAGGAATCATGTATGGCTATGCCACTAATGAAACAAAAGAGTGCTTACCTCTTCCTTATGTGATTGCTAGAGATATTTCAAAAGCAGTAGAAAACATCAGAAAAGAAAAATATATGGATGTTCTTATGCCTGATGGTAAGTGCCAAGTGACTGTTAGATATGATGATAATAAACCTAAAGATATCAAAACAATTGTGGTAAGTGCTCAAACTAAAAAAGGAGTAAAACTTGAAGAAGTAAAAAGAATCATTAAAGAAGAAGTTTTAATTCCTTTATTGGGACAAACTCTTGATGATATTGAAATTTTAGTTAATCCAACAGGAGCGTTCTTTAGAGGTGGTCCTTACGCTGATAGTGGACTTACAGGACGTAAACTCATGGTCGATACTTATGGTGGAGTCGCTCATCATGGTGGAGGAGCCTTCAGTGGCAAGGACTATACCAAAGTTGATAGAAGCGGTGCTTATTATGCGAGATTTGTTGCTAAGTCGATTGTCAAGGCAGGACTAGCTGATAAATGTGAAGTAGGTGTTTCTTATTCGATTGGAGTAGCAAGTCCAGTAAGCGTAAGCATAGATACTTTTGGCACAGGAAAACTTAGCGATGATGAACTTTTAAAACTCATTAATAAACACTTTGATTTCTCGGTTAGCAACATCATCCAAGAACTTAAATTAAAGGATATTTCTTATCAAAGACTAGCGGAATATGGTCACTTTGGTAATGACATTTATCCTTGGGAGAATGTAGATGGAAAAGTCGGTGAGCTCAAGAAGGCTACAGCCAAAGCGTCTACATAATTTCTATAAGTCTGATGTTTGGCATAAGGTGAGAGAAGAGGTTATCTTAAGGGCAAAAGGAAGATGTGAGGTCTGTGGAAAGCCTGGGACGGAGGTCCATCAT
>JADING010000040.1 GCA_017694135.1 Candidatus Scatoplasma merdavium | reverse complement strand
CGTTAAGAGATTTACCGATTACCGCACTTATCTAGTCTTCGACTTGTTGGTTAAGAAAGGGGAGAACGCTGAAGAATCGTCTTTGGCTAAGACCTTTGTTATTCAGTCTGGTGGTGAGACGCAGACACCTTGTTATATTTCAATCCTCGCTTCTTTCGCCCAGCTTTACCGCACTAACGATCCTGACGCCGATACGATTCGCTTGGTTATCTTCGATGAAGCTTTTTCGAAAATGGATGGTGGACGTATTAGAGAATCAATCGGCTTGTTGCGTTCGTTCGGCTTGCAAGCTATCATCTCCACTCCTACTGAGAAAATCGGTGATATTGTAAACAACGTCGATACGACACTGGTTACAATGCACGATGATAAGCGCCGCCGCTCGTATATTGATAGATACGAAAACGTTAAAAAGAAAATCAAGTAAAAGACAGCCCTCGGAGAATGTATCCGAGGGTTTTTTCATACTTTTATTTAAAAATAAATATTTTATTTAATTACAATGTTGGAACCGCTTTTTTCACGTGGTAAATTATTTGTGATTAGTATATACTTATTGTTAGAAGAAAGTTGATTGAAAAGATGAAGAATGTAATTTCGCAATCTGATAATCTCTTGAGACTTCGCTCAGCTTACCGAAGGCACAATGTCATCGAAGCTCTGCTTTTATCTTTTTTTATTTATATTCTTTACGCTATCTATGTTTTTCTGGTCTATTTAGGAAGAGGGAAGTTTTCTTTTATGGAAGAAGGAAATGAGTTTCTTTCTAATTTGCCGTATTTTGACTTGTCGCACTCTCTGTATGAATTTGATGTTTTAAGTGTCGAATATCGCTGGTTGCTGTTACTCGGAGTCTTTGTCTTCGGCTTGCTTGTCGGCTTTGCTTATTGGAAGTTACATTACAGCAAGCTCAATAGGAAGTACCGCAAACAATACGAGGAACTTTTACTTGAAGAAGCGAAAATCAACGGCGTGATCGTTTTAAACAAAGAGTACAAACAGGTGACTGATGAAGACAAGAGAATGATGGATCTTCTAAATATCAACGAATATGAAATAACTTCGGAAATTGAAGTTTCAACTTCGATGACAAGTTGGTCTGGCAAGCAAGTATATATAAAATCCGGCAAATCATCGCTTCCGGGATTTTTGCTTCAGTGTGAACTTCAATCGGTTAAGACACACGCCTTAGTGGAATTGAGAACGTTTGGTGATATGAAAATCCGTCAGTACCAAGGGTTGAGTATCAACAGATACGGCTTCGGCAACGTTTCCTCGCTGTCTAATTTCATCTGCTATACCACCTTGGGTCAAGAAATCTATCTTTTTATCGATAAGAAAGTTGTCGAAGCGATATCTTCTTTTGCTTATTTTGTTAAAACGGACATGCTTGTTCTGATTGAAGGAAGCAAGCTTTCTATTTATTTGAGCGGCTTTGAGCTTAAGTTGACGAAGCCTTTGAAAGCTAAGTTGGATGAAAGGGTTTTAGAAACACAGGCAGAAGCTTTGGTGGCTTTGCATCAGTGTTTGCTTAAGACCGCTGTCTCCTTGCAGAAAGAAGTTGCTTTTGCTCCAGAAGAAAAGGGGAATGGTTTGATTTAGATGTTGAGCTTTTGAAGCTTTACATAGATTTTGAGAAAAGGAAGGTACAATTTATGGCGAATGGCAAAATGGTTGCAATGCTGTTAGCGGGTGGAAAGGGAACTAGATTAAAGTCCCTGACTAAGAAGCTTGCTAAACCTGCGGTTTTTTTCGGCGGCAAGTACCGCATTATCGATTTCCCGCTTTCTAACTGTGCGAATTCGGGTATTTCCACAGTCGGTGTCTTGACTCAGTATGAGTCGACCGCTCTAAACACCTACATTTCTAACGGGTCTACTTGGGGTATCAATGGAAAGAAATCCTTAACGGTAGCCCTGGCTCCAAAACAGACTGAAGAGGGAGCGTCTTGGTACAATGGTACGGCGGATGCTATTTATCAGAACCTCGACTTTTTAGAAGAGACTAACCCCGAATATGTCATTATCTTATCCGGCGATCACATCTATCAGATGGATTACGCGAAGATGCTTGACTTCCACAAGGAACACAAGGCGGATATGACGGTTGCTTGCTTGAATGTCACTTTAGAAGAAGCTAAAAGATTTGGCATTATGAAAGCTGACGCCGATTACCGCATTGAAACTTTTACTGAAAAGCCGAAGAATCCGGAATCGACTTTAGCGAGCATGGGTATCTATATTTTTAATTACAAGGTTTTAAAGTCTGAGCTCATTAAAGATCACAAGGATGAAAATTCCGAAAACGATTTCGGTAAGAATGTTATCCCTTCGATGTTAGCTTCGAAAAAGAGACTTTACGCTTATCCTTTTACCGGTTATTGGAAGGACGTTGGAACTATAGATTCTCTCTGGCAGGCTAACATGGATCTTTTAAATCCTAACTGTACATTGAATCTCCACGATTCTTCTTTGCGCGTCTTTTCTGAAGATACCGAATCTTTCCCTTCAGTATATCTTCCTAATGCGCAAGTTGAGGATTCTTTGATTAATCAAGGTGCGGTAATTGACGGGAAGGTCTTGCATTCGGTTATTTTCAACGAAGTTACAATTGAAAAGGGCGCCGAAGTCGTCGATACGGTAATTATGCCTAACACCACTGTTAAAGCCGGAGTTAAATTGGCTCGTTGTCTCGTTGGACCGGGTTTAACTATCGATGAAGATCACATTAATAACGATGAGACAATTGAACTCGTCAACGACTAAGGGGGGATAGATAATTATGGCAACAAAAGCTATTGGTATATTAAATTTACATCGCTGCACGCAACTCGGCGGTTTAACAAAGACGCGCTCTGTCGCTTCTACTTCGTTCCTCGGGCGTTATTCTTTTATGGATTTCGCACTTTCTAATTTCTCAAATTCGGATATCGATAACATTGCTATCTTAGTAAAAGAGCACATCCGTTCGATTATTCAGCATGTAGCTACCGGGGCAGAATGGACAGAGAATTCCAAACTCGGTGGTCTCACCCTTCTTTATGATGAACCGCATGCGATGTCTCCTATTTACAACCACGATATCAATAACCTTCAAGAGAATTCTTGGTATTTGAAGTCTAAGGAAGCCGATGTTTTAGTCTTCGCTCCTGCCCACATTATTTACAAGTTAGATTTCCGTCCTTTAATTGAAGAACACGTAAAGAAAAATAAGAGAATCACTATCGTTTATTCTCACGTTAATAACGCCAAGACTTCGTTTATTGGGGAAGATAGATGCATCTTTGATTCAGAAGGAAAGCTCCGCAATATTGAATTGAACTTAGGTGCGGATAACGAAGCTGATATTTTCTTGCAGACTGTCATTATTGACAAAGAGCTCTTACGTGGATTCATGCATTACGGGCAGAAGACTTCTTCGGTATACGATCTTCGCGATGTTCTTAGAATGCTCGCTAAGTCTATCGATGTGAATACTTATCGCTACGAAGGTAAGGTTCTTTGCTTCTCGTCTTTGCAAGATTATTTGATTAATTCCTTAGCTTTCTTAGATCCGGAATTGCAAAGGTATTTCTTCTCAAAAGACTGGCCGATTTACACTAAGACTTACGATACACCTCCGGTTCATTTCAATATGCAAGGCCAGGCTATAAATTCGATTATTTCTAACGGTTGTCAAATTAAGGGTACTGTCAGGAATTCTATTTTAGCTCGCGGTGTCATTGTTGAAGCT
>JADING010000039.1 GCA_017694135.1 Candidatus Scatoplasma merdavium | reverse complement strand
ATCGTAAGCTGATGTTTTTATTCCTTTACCTTCTAATATCTCCTTTAATCTAAAACAAGCTTTTTCCGTATTTGAATACATGCTTCCATAGAAGATGGCGACCTCAGAAAAACTTTCTGGAGTGTAGCTAGCCCATTTTGAATAAAGGTCAATCAGCTTTTGGTAGTTGTTAACAAATATCGGCCCGTGCAGTGGCAAGATCGCTTTAATTGATAAAGCTGAAGCTTTCTTTAAGACGTTGAGGACATTACAGCCAAATTTGCCAACAATGTTAGTGTAGTAACGTCTAGCTTCTGAATAGAAAGCCTCGTTATCAATCTGTTCGTTAAAGAAAATAGAAGAGAAGCTTCCGAAGGTTCCAAAAGCGTCAGCTGATAACAAATACTGGTTGTTTTCTTCGTATGTGAATAGAACTTCCGGCCAGTGAACTAAAGGGGCAGAGATAAATTTAAAGTTGAAGTGCGCGCTTTTTAAGGATTGGCCTTCTTCGACAATTAAGTAGTTCTTTTCTTTAACTTCAAAATATGCACTGATCATTTTTTTTGCCAATTGCGAACAGACAATTTTGCAGCACGGATAAGCTTTTAACACTTCGCCGATTTGATAAGAGTGATCTGGTTCAACGTGTTGAACAACCAAGTAATCTAAAGTATCTCCATTTAAAGCTTCTTTGAGTCGCGAAATAAAGTCGCTAGAAATAGAAGAGTCAACAGTATCGAAAAGAATGTTGATATCATCTTTAAACAAGTATGAGTTATAAGACATTCCATTTGGAATCTCAAACTGGTTTTCAAAGAGAGTTTTTGCTTTAGTTTGTCCACCTAGATAATAGACTGATGGAAAAATTTCTTTCATTGTTTATTTCTCCTTTTTTCGTAATCTGCTAAGGATAAAAGACCGCTGGAAAGAGTGAATTCGACAAGGTGAGAGATGATTTCAGCTCTCTTCTCATCGAAAGTATTCATACCAGAAGCGAACCAATCGAGAATTTCGCCTGATAAATACTGCGAGAGCATGTTAACAAGCTCGTGGTGAATCTCTTCTGAAAGGTCAACAGAAAAATGCTTTTCCGAGGCTCTAGTAGCTAAGTCTATCAAATAATACATACCCTTAAGGGTATATGTTCTTACTATTGATAAATCGATGCAGTAGATAGTGTTTAATAAAACAGTTTTGTTTTCTAACGCGTAAGAAATAACAGCTTGAATGAGCGACCAAAAAGAGGCGTCAGAATATTTTCCTACTATTTGGCTTAACTCATACATAAACATCTTACTGACTAAGTCGTAAATATCTTTAAAGTGATAGTAGAAAGTTTGGCGGTAAACATTAGCTTGTTTCGTTAGCTCAGAGACCGTAATGTGAGTAAGCTGAGTAGTCTTAAGCATTTCTTTTAGAAGTTGATAGAAATAAATTTCGGTACTTACTTCATTATTTTTTTTAGCATCCATAAATAGGTTTTTATCCTAGAAAAGAATACGACAAGAAAGTTAATTTGTAAAATGATTAGACTTAGAGTAGGGTTAAACATTTAATTTTGAAAACGATTTGAGTCATCTTTTAAATGAGTTAATTAAATAATTCTATGGAAATAGAGCTGAATATCTATATAAGGGAGGTGAACTATTGTATATCTTGGAGATGATTTAAAACTTTCTTGTTAATTTATCTTACTTATTGGGAGTCTTGATATGATTTTAACTTGAATTTGAAAACTATATTTAATATGTAAATTTTATTTAAATGTTTAAGTCAAAATAGTTTATATGCTTTTTTTTGTGGTATATACCAGTCTTTAGCAGAATAAATTAAATAGTTCGTTATTAGATCCTTGTTTCTTGAACGTGATGCGAAGTCAAAGCCTCAATTTGGTATAAACAGGTTTAAACAAAAATAAGTGAATGACGAATTTTTTATTACGGATTCTATGATTCTAAAAGGCTATCTCGTTCATTCCCGGATTCTTCTCTATATGCCTATAAAGAAAAATCAGGAGACCTCTTATCTCCTCCTTGCAATTAATTCTATTTTATAGAATTTTGCTCAAATGCCCTAGGGCATTCATTACTTATAAGAAGAATAAAGATATCCTGATCTAATAATAAGAAAGGACTCGATTGGGAGCCCTTAAAGACGATATCAGTTATTTTGTTAGACGTTCTTCTAGGTCTTTCAAGTCGATGTCCTTGTCTCTCAATTCGTCCCCAGCCCTAGTAGCATCGTCAAGAAGCTGTTGATCTATTGTTTTACCATTTTCTTGCTTGTTTACCAAGGCATACTCAAATCTATGAGCTATATCGTCTTCCAAGTCATAGAGTGAATCCTCAGTAAACGGCAGGAATTTTGTCAGTTTCTCTGCTGAATAATGCTTTCTGATGAAACCGACTAAGAAATCACTTGCCTTTTCCATTTCTTCTTTTCTCCTTTCTTTGAGCCTTCTTCAGAGTTTTTTCACCATATGGATATATGGTTATTACTCTTCTTCGAAAAGGATTTATTGCGGCAAATATCCTATTCCAACTGAACCTGCCGTAAGAAGGCTCATTTCCATAGTCATTTGTGACAGAAGTCTTGAATCTCGGCTTATGTCGCAAGTTATAGCCAAGTTCTCCCTTTGAGACCTGTCTCTCATTCATTCTTTTCACGGCATGATTCGTGACGTAGTATCCACTTGTATTATACGGCTTCTTCGATTGAGCAAAGATTAGAAATCATACGACAAGCACGGATAAACTCTTTATTTTGATATGTTAAAGAAATTTATTATCAATATGACAAATTGTTGTTAAATTGTTTCTTTAAACTTGTTTTAACACTTGATGGTTTGTTATTAAACATAATGAATCTTATATTCTCATTTAAATAGACACTTAACTTAATGTGTTATAAGAGTCTAAAAGTTATTTGATCACAAATTGGACTTATATCACTGTGGTTGTTTTTAGGTTATTTGTTATTATAATTTGTTAAATTTTCTGCTATAAATATTAGTTATGCGCCTGCTTTTGACAAAGGCAACACATTGTCAAGTGCTATTAATGTGGTTGGCGTGTATCATTAAGATGAATCAGTTTGAGTTAGTAGAGATTTATTATGAGAAATAAAAAGATTGTAATTTTGTTCAGCGGGTTGACCTTAGCTTGCTGCGGGGCCACTCCGTTTATAGATAATATTATCCACAATGGTGGAGGTGACTCTTCCGCCGTTTCAATCGGTGATCCGACTTTGACTAACACTTATATAGATATACCGACAAAGAGTGTTACAGAGTTGATTGATGAAGGGGATTTTAAAACTGTTCTTTTTGCAGCAAGCTCTTATTTTTACAATGAAGCACAGCATATTCATGGTGTTGCTGAAGGTAATGTTGCGGCGTCGGTTATGGGTATACCTTACAACCAACACGTTGTTTCTAGAAGAACGGTGAACGATGAGGACACATTTTTTGAGACGACTGCTGTTTCTGCTTTTGTTAAATCGAGTGAGCAGAGGTATGTTAATTCCAATTCGTATTTAGTTAGATATGGTTACGATGTTTCAGAAAATGGCGCCAATTATGAAAACAGCCAAGTAGCGGTGTTTTCTAAAGAAAACTATTTGAATAGATACGGGCATTTTAACCGCGATTTATTCAATTATGTCATTAACGATTATTCTTTTGTTTCCGGTGAATTTGTCAGTCAAGATAACGGGTTATATAAGTTCCATTTTATTTTGAATCCCGATTATGCAGCGGAAGCTTATAAAAGAGAAGTTGCATATATGGGCGGCGCTTCTTCTTACCCGATTTTTTCTAAAACAGAGTTGGATCTAACAATTGATTCTTCTTACAAAGCTCAGT
>JADING010000004.1 GCA_017694135.1 Candidatus Scatoplasma merdavium | reverse complement strand
AGAAGAAAGAGTCGCGAATTAACTTGATCGATCTCATCTTGAGAAACATCGAGATTGATAAACTCTCTGTTAAGTGAGGAAAGGTTGTCGAGAAGATCGTTTAAACTCTGGTTTGTCGCTTCTCCTTTATCTTTTAATGAAGTGTTATCAAGGCCTTTTAAGACTTGTTGCAAACGCATTAATAAGGAAACTAAATCAACTTGTCTTTCCGTTAAATCTTTAATCGAGGCTACGCATTCTTGAAGCTTTTCATACTGCTTGAATTCTTCTTTTTTCTTTTCGAGATTTTCGATTTCATCCTTTTGAATATGCAAAGAAGAAAGCTTTGTATAGCTAAACTGATAAAAATCGAGCATTTGAGTGTCGTTAAGATCATCAAACTCTTTCTTTTCTAGTTCGTATTCCTTCATTTGCTTATAAGCGAGAGCAAACTCTTTTTTAGCTTCTTTTAGTTTGTTAGATGGAGAATAAGAATCTAACAAGTCTAAATATCGACTTGAGTCTTTTAAAAAGGAGGACTCAGTTTGCGAAAAAATGTCGATGACATCTCTCATAATCTTTTTAAGCTCGTTTAATGAAACGTTTTCCCCGTTTATCCTTTGATAAGAGCTCTTAGATGGAGTTAAGGCGCGAGAAACTATCATTGTCCCGTCTTCTAAATACTCTTTTAAATACGGGTGGAAAGAGATAAACTCGTCAGAAAAGCTAAACTTAGCTTCGATGAAAGCCTTTTTGGATTCGTCTCTGACTTTAGAAAACTCTGATCTAGCGCCAGAAATCAGATTCAAGGCTTGAATAATAATAGACTTACCAGCTCCGGTTTGGCCGATGATTACATTAAAACCTTTGTTAAAAAAACAATCGAGGTCTTCGATAACGGCGAAGTTTTGAATTCTAATCTCTTCTAACATACTTTCTCCCCTTTAATTATATAACCTTGAGTAAAGAGGTTTTATCTATCATCTATCTAAGTATTTATTTAAAATTGAATCAGCGTCGAGTTTAACTTGTTTTAAACTTTCTTCTTTTTTCATACCTAAATAATACGCTTTATCTAAAGCTTCGATAATTATCCTTCCTCTGTAGTTTCTTTTAATTAAATTCATCGCAATATTAGATGACAAGCCTTCTTTTATCGAAGTAGGATCATAGATGACAAGCGTTTTGTAATTTAGCAAGCGTTCTAACAGCCCGCAATCCAAAGGAATGAGCTTAGTTAAAAAGAACATGTCACCTTTTTCAAGCAAGGCTAAGCATTTTAAAAATTCGCTACCTACTCCAATAAAGGCGACATCGTCTTTCATTCCCTTTTTAAATATGTAAGGAAGGAGAGAATATTCTTTATCAGAAATGTAATTTCCCTTTTCAATGCGAACAAAAGACGGATGCATTGAGCTGAAATCGTGATTGATAATTATCTCATCAATAAGATTTGCTTCTAGCGGTTGATATACGGATACATTAGGGATGGTCTCAAGCAAGGCGAGATCATTTATTCCCTGATGAGAAGATCCATCTTCACCAACTAAACCTGAGCGTTCAATAACAGTTAAAACATCAGCTTTCATTCTCGATGCATCGTTGTAAATTTCATCGTAACTGCGCTGCATGAAAGTCGAATAAATTGAAACTATCGGATGCGCTCCTTTTAATGCGAGCCCAGTCGCAAAATCAAAAACGTGTTCTTCAGAGATACCCGGGTCAAAGCAACGATCAGAAAACGTTTCAAAGCAAGTAGAAAGGATGGAATTATAAACCATCGCTGGACAAATCAAGACAGCTTTAGGATCTTTTTTTAAAAGCTCATAAATAGCTTTAGAAGCGCAATAGGTCCCACTATTTTCATCTTTCTTATCGGTGTATCCTTCTTCTAAGTTGAAAGGACCAACACCGTGATAAACACCGATTTTATCTTCTTCAGAGTATTTGTATCCTTTCCCCTTTTTAGTTATTAGATGTAAGATTACTGGTCCATCAATCTGCTTAGAGCGTTCAATAAACTTAACTGTTTTATGGATGTTGTTTCCATCTATCGGACCTAAGTAAGCAAAATCAAAAAAATCGAAGTAGTTTGTAGGTAACAATACCTTCTTAAGTTTTCTTTTTAAGGCAATAGCCCCAGTATAAATAGGGCGCAGTCCTTTTCTGTCAAAAGCCTTTTTGAACTTCCCAGCCCTGGATTGATAAAAAATAGAATTGCGAATGCGATTTAGCATGCCCTTTATGGCATCAGATGTATTAGATATCGACATCCCATTATCGTTAATTATAACTATTAGCTTAGAGTACTTTTCCTTTTTAAAAGAATTTAGAGCTTCAAAAGGTATACCGGAAGCTAAAGAAGCGTCACCTATTATACAAACGGTACAAGAAGTATCACCTTCCAGTTTTTTAGCAGCAGCCATTCCCATCCCAAGTGATAGCGATGTCGATGAATGCCCGCCCATCATCTTATCAAAATGAGATTCATCAATATCCTGGAAACCGGATATACCATCTTTCTTTCTAAGCAAGGCTAAGTTTCTCTTAGTCAGTAACTTAAAAGCGTAAGTCTGATGACCAACATCAAAAAGCAAATCGTCAGATTCTAAATCAAACGATTTCAGAAGAGCGATAGTAAGCTCTATGACACCGAGATTCGAAGAGAGATGGCCACCGTTACTAGATACCGCTACAAGAATCTTTTTTCTGATCTCATCCGCTAGCTTCACAAGCTGGCCTTCATCCATCTTTTGAATGTCTAAGTAGTCATATTGAGAGATTATTTCATCAGACATACTTAATACTTACTAATTTATTACTAATTTTCTACTATATCATTTTTAACAAGCTTTTCAGATTCTTCCAAATAAGAATTCATCTCTTCAATGAGCTTGCTTGCGCGCTTGTAAAGTTCCCTAGCAGTCTCTAGCGGTATGTCTTTTACCGACATCTGTTCAAATATGGAATTGAGTTCATTTTCCATTTCGCTGTATGTAATTTCTTTCCCCATATTAATCTCCTTTCACCTTAGTAACTTTCGCTAAGACTATTCCGTCTGCTAAACCTATTTCAAGCTGAGAATCAATCTTAACTTGTTTTACCGTTTCAAGATTTTTTCCACCTATCTTAACTAAGGCCAACCCATCTTTTAGATATGATGAGTAATTGTATTTCTCAATTTCCCCTTTTATTTTTTCAAGCTGGTTTCTTTTCGCGGATAGCAAATTTAAATAAGCGCTCTTGAGTTTAACTTCCTTGATTTGAAGTTCGTTTAGCTTGCCTTGAATAAACAGCTTGTATTTAGCACTAAAGTTTGCCGCCATCTGCTGAAGCCTATCTTTTTGAAGCTTTATTTTCTCTTCAACGGAAAACGACTTTAGCTTCTCTATATATACTTGCAGTTTCGTTTTATACAAAGACAAGATCTTTCGGTATTCTTTGTTCAACTCACTAAGCTTATCATCTAAGCGCATGAGAACATCTTGATAGTCTTCTAAGATGAAGTTTGCGGCAGCAGTTGGAGTAATCTGATGAATGTCTGCAACTAAATCGCATAAGCTAGTATCTATTTCATGTCCGATACCAGAAACCACGACTTTCGGAGATTTAGCTAGATACCTAACTAACTCTTCATCGTTGTAACAAGCCAAATCGGAAGAGGAACCACCTCCGCGCCCAAAAACGATGATATCACAGTCAGATTCATAAGCTTTTTTCAACGCTCTAATCATCGATTTAGGTGCGCTTTCACCTTGAACGGTACAATCGAATAAAACGGTTGAGACCGGAACTTTTCTTTTCAATGTATCTAAAATATCGTGATATGCCGCTCCGCTCTTAGAAGTTACAATAGCGACCTTTTTAATATTTAAAGGTAACTTCCTTTTTCTCTCTTGGCTAAAAAGACCTTCTTCATTGAGCTTTGCTTTTAATTTTTCCAATTTTGCTAAATAGTCTCCTTGTCCGTCTTTGTATGCGGAATAAGCCACAAACGAAAGGAGGCCACCAGGCAAGTAGTAATTAAGTCCACCTTTAAATATCACCCGCTCACCAGGTGAAAGAGTTTCAATCATTTTTGAAGAAGAATTTCGGAAAACAATGACTTTGATTTGAGCCTTAGTTTTTCCAAAATCATCTACATCGATTAAATCGATATAGGCGTTACCGTTTTTTACACTTACTTTTGAGACTTCCCCGACGATAGACACATCTTTAAAAAGCTCACTTGAAAGAACTTCTTTGACTATAGAAGAAAATTCATAAACGCTAAACACGCGCTTTTTAAAGCCTTCGGGAATGTAACTCATAGTAGAACTTTATCTAATACAGCGTTGATATAACGGAAATCGGATGATTCTAAATATTTCTTTGCGTAGTCGACAGCAAAGTTGATTAGGACTTTCTTTTCAGTCTTGTAAACAGAGTAGCTGTGCTCGGCAATAACTTCTAAGAAAAGCGCTTGGGCAACTTCGTTAAGGCGATTGAATTTCCAGTTGCGCAGATATGAAGACACTTGGGAGATAATTTCCTCTTTGTTCTTTAACGCGGCTAAAAATATCTCCTGACAAAACAGGGGTATATCTTCGATATTTTCTTGCGCAAATATATCGTCGATAGTCTTCTTAGCTGAAACATCTAAGCCGATGTTAGTTTTAATGTTAGCGGCGAACAAGCAAGAGATTGTAAGTTCGCGCATTTTGTTACGTGATAAGTTTTCCATACTTGTCCTTCTAGCGCACAACGATATTTAATATTTTATCTTTGACAAAGATGACTTTAACGATTTCTTTGTTATCGGTGTGACGCTTAATTTCTTCCATATCTAAAGCCATCTTGAGCAGCTGATCCTTATCTTCAAATCCTTTGCTCACTTTCAATAAACCACGGTGTTTGCCGTTTACTGAGATAGAGATGCTCACTTCATCGTCGACAGTAAGCTTTTCATCGTAACTAGGCCATTTGACAAAATCAATAAATCCTTTTTCACCTATCAAAGAATAGCACTCTTGACAGACGTGAGGGCAAACAGGAGCAAGCAGCTGAATCAAGCCGATTAAGTACGGACGATAGATTGATTTAGCTTGGTAAATGTTGTTAACGAAAATCATAATTTGAGCAATCGCCGTATTAAAAGCGAGCTTTTCAAAATCTTCACTGACCTTCTTAACAGTCTTGTGGCAGATCTTATCAAGTTCGTGGCTGTTTTCAAGAGAGATCTTCTTAGTGAATTCACAATCACTAAACAAGCGATAGACGCGGTTAATAAAGCGATTAGCCCCAGCTAAACCTTGACTAGACCAAGGCAATGACTGATCTAAAGGTCCTTTAAACAACTCGTATAGACGCAGTGAATCTGCACCGCATTCTTCTACACATTGATTTGGATTGACAACGTTGCCGCGAGACTTCGACATCTTTTCGCCATTTTCCCCAAGAATCATTCCTTGGTGGAAAAGCTTCTTAAAAGGTTCTTCACAGAAGACGTAACCTTGATCGTACAAGAACTTGTGCCAGAATCTAGCATACAGCAAGTGCAAAACCGCGTGTTCAGCACCTCCGACATAAACGTCGACAGGTAACCAGTGCTTAATCAATTTAGGATCAGCAATGGCATTGTTATTGTTAGGATCTAGGTAGCGGATGTAATACCAAGAGGAACCAGCCCATTGCGGCATAATGTTGGTTTCTCTTTTTCCTTTTTTACCATCGATAGTGACATTGACCCACGAAGTTGCTTTTTCTAAAGGAGGTTTACCGTCTCCTACCGGCGCATAGTTGTCCAATTCAGGTAGTTCTAAAGGCAGTTCTTCGTAAGGGACTTCTTTTAAGCTACCGTCTTCCATATGAATGATAGGTATTGGCTCACCCCAGTATCTTTGGCGAGAGAATAGCCAGTCACGAAGTTTGTAGTTTGTTTTCTTAAAACCGTTACCCTGTTTGATCAATTCGTCAGCAATAGCTTCGATAGCATCTTTTATATTTAGTCCATCAGCAATACCGGAGTTAATGTGCTTCCCATCACCAGTGTAAGCAGAAGTAGAGATATCAGACTCGATGACTTTAATCATCTCAAGATTGTACTTTTTAGCAAATGCGTAATCTCTTTCATCGTGAGCTGGGCAAGCCATAACGGCTCCAGTTCCGTAACTAGCTAGTACGTAATCAGCAACGTAAATAGGCACCTTCTTATTATTAATAGGATTTATAGCGTAGCGTCCTAAGAAGACACCGGTCTTTTCTTTTGAAAGATCGGTACGGACAATCTCCGATTTAGCTTGAGCGGATTTAACGTATTCTTCTACCGCTTCTTTCTGTTCAACAGAGACGAGTTTATTAACTAAAGGATGCTCCGGTGCTAAGCAGACGTAAGTACATCCATAAAGAGTGTCAGCTCTAGTGGTATAAACTTCAAACGAGTCATTGCTACCTTCAACTTTGAACTTTATTTGAACCCCGGTGGATTTCCCTATCCAGTTTTTTTGCATGGCGATTGTCGAAAGAGGCCAATCTAAATCTTTCAATCCTTCAATCAACTTATCAGCATAGGCGGTTATTTTCAAAACCCATTGTTTGAGCTTAATGGAAATAACTGGGTAACCACCGCGTTCTGATTTTCCATCTATAACTTCTTCGTTAGCTAAAACGGTCCCTAGTTCTGGACAGTAATTTACTGGTCTTTCGTCTTCGTAGGCCAAACCGTTTTCAAAAAGTTTTTCAAATATCCACTGCGTCCATTTGTAATAGTTTGGATCAGAGGTTTCAATCTGTTTTGACCAATCGACAGAAAGGCCACAAGAATCCATTTGGCGCTTGAAGTTTTCAATATTAGCTTGTGTAAAAGGACCGGGGTGCTTGTTGTTTTTAATAGCGTATTGTTCAGCAGGCAAGCCAAAAGAATCAAAACCCATTGGATGTAATACGTTGTAACCTTGAGCGCGCTTAAACCTCGCTAAAGCATCAGTAGCTGAATACCCTTCCATATGTCCAACGTGCAAACCTTGAGCTGAGGGATACGGAAACATATCCATGACAAAGAATTTCGGTTTAGAAAAATCGTATACGTCGCATTTGTAGAGTTCTTTTTCTCTCCATTCTTTCTGCCATTTCTTTTCAATTGATTTAAAATCGTACGCCACAAAAAAGCCCCCTTTCAATCTAGTAAATTATATAGATAATTTAATCTTAGTTCAATTGTACTTGACACTGGGAATGAAAGGACTTTATAATTTTCAAGCATGTGTAGCATGCGAATATCCGTTTGTCCGATGACTGGCAATTAAGTAGCCCAGCTAATTAGGTGAAGCCATCCATCCGAAACGACAGGATTCGCACCTATTCTGCCAAAAGAAAGGAGAAGAAGCATGTCTAGATACGTTGGACCGACTTGGAAGTTATCTCGCCGTTTAGGCTATTCTATTCTCGAAAACGGAAAAGAATTAGCTAAGCGCAATTACGCTCCGGGTCAACACGGTAAAGATCGTCGCTCTAAACAGTCCGAATACGGCAAGCAGTTAACTGAAAAACAGAAGCTTCGCTTGACTTACGGTGTTTCTGAAAGACAATTTAGAAGATTGTTCCTCTTAGCTAAAGCTGAGAAAGAAGTCACTGGTATTGCATTTATGCGTATTTTGGAATCGCGTTTAGACAACTTAGTCTATCGTCTCGGCTTCGCTCGCACCAGAAGACAAGCCCGTCAGTTAGTTACTCACGGTCACGTCTTAGTTGATGGTAAGAAAGTTGATATCCCTTCCTACTTAGTCAAAGTTGGATCGCATATCTCCTTGAGCGAAAAAGCTAGCAAGTTCGCTATTGTCGAAGACGCTATCAAGGCTCAAGTTTCGATGGTTCCTTACGTCAGCTGCGAAAAAGAAAAGCACGAAGGTATCTTCGTACGTACGCCTGAACGTTCCGAACTTCCTCGCGATATTAACGAAGCGCAGATCGTCGAATACTACAACCGTAAACTCTAATTCAAAAGGCTCCTTCGGGAGCTTTTTTTATTAAATTTACATCGTTTGCTTGCAATAAATTTACTTTTATCACAATGCTTCTTATATAAATAAAGCCATTCTCTTTTTTCTAATTGAATATGAAATTTGGCTAACTTTAAAAACTAATCAGTTCACACCTAGTCATTTGAACTCGTTTTTATTTATAAACAAACAAAAAGTCAAATTCCCTTCTGAAAAATGTCACTTGTTTTTATACAGTCTATCTTCCAGTATTTCAAACTCTTCTTTAGAAATTAAACCCGACTTAAGCAAACGGAGGTTTTCTTCGTGTTGAGAAGAGATAACCGCTTGTTCGTTAGTTATAGTTTTTGACTTGTAAGGTCTTGTTATATCTTGGGTATTAGTTCGCATTAATTTTTTCCTGTTAGCGGTCTTTGAGTTTTTCTTCAAGTCTTTATTGGAAAACATAGTCGTAAAGTCGAGGTTTTTCTTTTCCCAAATTTCCGCTGCTTCCTGCTGAAAATGCTCTTTTTTATAGTATTCATCAGCCAGCAGTACATCTGGTTTAACTACTTTGTAGTAAAGCAAAATTCTAGCGTCATTTTCCGAAATCGGATAATACTTTTTCTTAATAATTTTCTTTTTTAACAAATAGTTGTCAAACCAAGTTGAAATCCATACGTGAAGAACAATTACTAAGATGATTCCTAAATAT
>JADING010000038.1 GCA_017694135.1 Candidatus Scatoplasma merdavium | reverse complement strand
AAACAAGCCAGCTTGGAAAGTATTCAATTCAAGGTAATCTCGCTTTAAAGATATCAAGTTTAGGCGTTTCAATTGGGGGAACTTACACTTTGAATATCTCTATTGATGAAAATAGAAATCCTGTCATTAATGCCGATTTTTATATCGATCCTGTTAAGATGCTCTTTATTACTTTAGCGGGAGGAGGTCATTCTCACATCAGTTACGTTCCTTCTACTTCTAATTTGCTGTATATTGAGAATCTCGATTCTGGTGATTCATCAAATTTCTCATTTAACGCTGCTGATTCTAATTATTTAGGTACCAAAGATAATTTACTCATTTTGTTAGATATCATTCTTAGACCTAGCTCTACTGTAAGGGGAATTCTCGAGTTGGTAGTTCCTGAACTCGAGCCAGTTAACTTAGTGATAGAAGAATTTATTCAATCTTATTCTTATACTGCCACTTCAGTTATCTTAGCCTTAGATGGAGCTCAAATTTCTTCCAGCTTTAACAGTATGAACGTCACATTAGAAGATTTGGCTTACGAAGGCACAACTTACTTAGGAAAGTTCTCTGCGGAAGTTGGCTTAGGTTCTATGGCTACTATTGTCTTTGATGGTGAGCTAATTAACATCGATCAAAGCTTGTAAATTAAACAATATAATCAGCATTAAAAAAGTTAATTTGCAAATTGTATCAAACAAAAACCACCCGTAATGATAATTGCGGGTGGCTTTTATATTAGATTTATTTTAATTTATATAGTGCAAAAGAACGAAAAAGAAATTCAAAAGTTAAATAAATTCCGCTATCTAAAACATCGTTTTTATTGGATAAACTCAACTATTTTGTGAAATATCACAATATTTTTATCTATTGCTTAAGAGATGCTTCTTGCCAATGTGCATCAAATAAAAGCAAAGCAAACTTAGGAAATACTAATAAGAGGAAAACAAAGAATTGTGTTGCAGCAGAAAACGATACGGATAGATTTAAAGTTTTGTTTATTAGCTAGTTTAGAATGTCTATTTAGTGAGAAATATTTTATGCTTGAGCGTCATTAGTCTGCTTTTGGAGTATGGATGTTATAATTCAAGTATAGGAGGCTATTATGCTTAATAAGAAAGTTTACGATTTGCTCATTTCACAAATTAACGCGGAGATTTATTCTGCTTATCTTTACTATGAATTTGCGAATATATTCCACGAGAAGGGATTAATTGGGTTCGCTCACTATTACGAAGTTCAAGCGAAAGAGGAATTTGAGCACGCACAAAAGATTAGAAATTACGTCATTGAAAACAACATGTCGGTTCGTATGGAAGAAATTAAGAAACCGGATGTTAAGTCGGAAGAAAGCCTTGAGATTATTAAACAAGCTTTGGCCCATGAGGTTTATGTCACTTCTTTAATCAATAAGATCTATGAAGCCGCTTTAGAAGTTAAAGAATACAAGACTGTTGAATTCTTGTCTTGGTTTGTTAAAGAACAGGTTGAAGAAGAAGCTAATGCGACTGCTTTACTCGGAGAATTTGAAGCTCTTGGTAAAACGAACGAAGGCCTTTATTTACTTAACAAGCAACTTTCCAAAAGAGAAGATTAATTGTTAAATTAGTGGTCTAAGCTGGAATGAATTATTCCAGCTTTTTTATTTTAAATTAGAACATTTTTGCACAAAAAAATCGGAGCAATGAGAGTCGAACTCATGACCTCTTGGTCCCGAACCAAGCGCACTACCAACTGTGCTATGCCCCGAATCGGAGTGATGAGATTTGAACTCATGATCTCTCGGTCCCTAACCGAGCGCACTAACCAAGCTATGCTACACCCCGTAGATATAGACGCTAAAGATTTTAAAATCTCAGCAACGTTAATAATATTATTTTAAAAGGCAAAAATCAACTGTAAAAGGAAAATATGAAAACACTGAAACGGAAGTGGTAAGAAGTATAAATGTCTGATATTAGTCGTTAGCGTTAGTTCCGAATATGCGGTCTCCGGCATCACCTAAACCAGGGAGAATATATCCTTTTTCGTTTAAAATAGGATCTTTAGCGGAAAGGTAAATTTCAACTTCCGGATGGCTGGTTTCAATGGTTTGGATGCCTTGGTCACATCCTACTAAGCACATGAGTTTGATGTGCTTGTACCCGCGTTTTTTCAATGCCTCTATGGCAAATTTAGCTGAGCCGCCAGTGGCGAGCATTGGATCGATTAAGACACATTCAGCTTCTAAGTCGTTAGGTACTTTGAAGTAGTATTCCATAGGTTCGAGAGTCTTTTCATCTCTAGTTAAGCCAATTACGCCAATGTGAGCATTAGGAACAATACGCTGCACTCCTTCAACCATACCGATGCCGGCGCGGAGAATTGGAACTAAGATAATGTTTCTTTTTAAGACGTACTTAGGTGCCTTCTCCTTCATTGGAGTTTCAATTTGTCCATCTTCGACGTATTCTAAGTCTTTGAATACTTCGTAAGCCATGAGCTCAGCGATTTCCTCCAATATTTGGCGGAAGTCTTTTGGCTTGGTGCTTTTTTCACGTAAAATTGACATTTTTGTTTCAATGAGCGGATGTTTAATAATAGTTACCATGTTTTTGCCTTCCTTTAAAAGAATTATAAACGATTAATTCCCCTTGGGATAGAGACAACTTGTACAAAGATTAATTACTTCATTGCTGCTGTAATATTGCTGAACATTAATAAGACATTCTTTCTTTATATTGAAAATAAATTTAGAAATAAATTTAGAAC
>JADING010000037.1 GCA_017694135.1 Candidatus Scatoplasma merdavium | reverse complement strand
GAATAACCCACAATAAAAGACATCGAAGAAGAAGGAAAAGTAACATTGATATCCTTTAAAACCTCAACCACTCTTTTATCCTTAAGGGTAAAGTTCTTTTTAATGTGCTCGAGTTTAATCATAATTAACACTCCTTAAGTTCCGTAGCTAAATCAAGCTTCTTTAATTTCAACAATGGCAACAAACTACCTAAAACAGCAATAGCTAACGAAGCTACTAGCATGAGAATGCTGTAACCGAAAGAAAAATGAATAGGTGTTATACTGGCGCTAATATTTAGCACTTCTAAAATTTTTGAATCGACAATCGGAATAGTTATTATTGAAAAAACAACTCCAATTACGAATGAAAATAATCCCATAAATGCGTTTTTGAGCATAAACGAAACATATATAGATGGCGTTTTAATACCTATAGATTTCATGATTGATAGTTCCTTAGCTTTAGAATTAACCATAACCGAAGCAGATAAAAGCATGATGACGACAAAAACAATTAAAAGAATTCCAATGAAAATTGAAAAAATTAAGAGCAAATCTTGGGTTATAAACTGATCTATAGTTAATACTTGATTGATTGTTTTAGTTTGCAATAAATAGCCTAAATCAACAAGGCTAGCAATATCTTTAGAAGAAGAAATAACTGTCGTAAACCCACTTAAGAAATCTAAATAAGTGTTAAATAAATCTTCCATAAATTCATCGCTAAAATACAAAGCGGCATCTTCATCTTCATAAACACCAACAAGTTCACAAGGACCGTTTAAAACATCGTTTAACGATATGTATTGTTCGTAGCTATCGCCGAAAACAAAAGAAGTAAACCGATCGCTAAATTCATTAAAGTTAATGCCTACAACACTCTCATAAGTTATATTTTCAACCAAGCTAGCTAAATTATCAAAAACGCTTTTACTTATAGCAAACTCATTGTATCCAACAGGATTCTTTCCGTATAAAAGAGCGTTATCCTCAGATATTTTTTTAACCGTATTAGCGCTGAGAGTAACAGAGGGATTTTCAGAAGTCAAAACTTTTATTGATCCAGAATAATTAGCAAAAGCGAGTTCACCAATGTAATCAAATATGTAATCGTATGTTTGCTTTGAGATAAATGCGTTGCAATATACATCTTTGAACATCTGCTTTTCATACTCATTTAAGCTTTCCCCTTTTGCAAGTTTAGCTGTGATATCTCTGTTTAAAGGGGTGCTTATCGTTTTGGAAATATTTAAATCTATCTTATAACCACGGCTGTTAGGCAAAAGCCCATTCAAAGAAAAAGCAGTAGAAAATTCACTAGTGTACCTGCTATTTAAATACGAAGTTAAATATATATCCCCGTATCCCGGCTCTTCATAAATTTGATTTTGAAACTTAAATTCCCCGCTGACAACATTTACCTTAAAACTAAAATTTGAAATAGTCGAATCATCAATGTAGTAAGGGTAGTACTCTAAATCTGCGTTATCTAAATCAGCTTTGACATTTAATCCGGCGCTAATTTGTGAATTATATCCTCGATAAGGCGACAATTGATATTTGTTTTCACTAACCAAAGCTTCATACAAAAGGTTATCTCTATTAAAAGTTAAAAAACTTAAAGAAGTAATAGCTAAAAAGAGACAAATACACAAAGATACACACGTCATAATATTATTAAGCAAGCGTGTTTTTAATAAAGTGAAAGAGTATTTAAAAGCGTGCTTAAAATCAAATTTAGCCTCTCTGCTTTCAGATTTAATTTTGCTAATTCCAAAATTGTCATCTTTTCTTTTATCAAACAAGACACTAACTACCCCATCATCTATCTCACAAGCGAAATCCCCGTATTCTTCAACCAAGTGTTCTTCGTGAGTGACTACAACAATTGTTTTCTCTTTCGATATCTCCTTAAGCAACTCCATCACTTGCTTTGTGTTCTTCTTATCTAAACTCCCCGTTGGTTCATCAAGAAGTATCACATCCGTGTTTCTTCCTAAAGCTCTAGCTATCGCTAATCTCTGCTTCTCACCTCCTGAAAGATATTTAACTTCCGTTCCCTTCTTTTCATACAAACCAACCTTCTTTAGAAGTTCATCGACCTTATTTAAGTCAGTTAAACCTGCTATTACTAAATTATCTTCAATAGTAAAGTCCTCTAAGAGATTAAAATCTTGGAACACAAAAGAAATGAGCTTGCTCCTTATTTCATTTAAAGACTTAGAAGAAGAATAATCGATCTTTCTATCATCAATGTAAACTTCTCCGCTATCTGGAGTTAGCAAACAACCGATAATATCTAACAAAGTTGTTTTACCAGAACCAGAATAACCCACAATAAAAGACATCGAAGAAGAAGGAAAAGTAACATTGATATCCTTTAAAACCTCAACCACTCTTTTATCTTTGAGGGTAAAGTTCTTCTTAATGTGCTCGAGTTTAATCATAAAAATTTAATTTATGCTTCCAATATAATCGAAAGATTAGTTTTGCACTGTTCTCTATCAGTTTTGTAATATTCACCATAATATGTAACACTTGCAAAAACATCTACTTGTGGTGTACTAGAACTGCATTCAAACGCGAAAGCTCCAGTATATATTGCAGAATTCTTAGTGTAATCAGTAACAGATACATCACTATAAATAGTTTCATATATTCCGCTAGCTACATTCGTCTTACTAGTAATACTAAGTTCTGATGTGGGATATGAAATAGAATAAGATATATTACTTGTTCCATCGGTCCCAAAAGAAAATCCTTCAGTAACGTTTCCTTCCAACGGCTGGTTTTTAGGTGACCAATTGATTATTGTTCCGGATTGTAAAATTGCTTTGACATCCAAGTTATAAAAACTCCAGTTATCTCCATAACTACCAATTCCTAAAAATCCCCAATGTCTAGCTTGCTGTGGTGAAGTAACTATTCTATATATTACAGAATAATATTTAGGAGACTTTAAGTTTTCTAAAAAATAAAAATTAAAATAAGTACGGTGGTTTAACTCATCTCTTTCATAATATGAAAATGAGTTTGAATAATAACGAAGTGAGCTTGAATCTACAGGAGTCCAATCTTCACCAACAGAAATATCAAACGCATCCAGTTCTGCCAATATTGCTTCCGGTGATTTTGAACCACCAGCATCATAATCAAGATCAGGATCAGTAATTGACCTTCTAGGAGAGACTGCTGAATTACCAATCAAAAATGTATTTCCATCAGAATAAACTCCTAAAGCACTAGAAATACTTATAAAGCTTAAAATGAAAGAAATAAAACTGAATTTAAAAGTCCTTTTCATTTTTATAACACCTCCTTTAAACTTGTAGTGCATAATTTCGTCCCCAAGAAAGTGCGACATTATGTATATTGTAATTTTATCACCGAATTATATTCTTGTTACTAAAAAGAACTATCATTATTCCCATATATCCATTCACTTAAATTAATTAACACCATGTTTATTTAAATAAACTCTCAATTACTTTGCTATACTTTTTATATGGCGAATTCCCTTGTTAACTTTCGCGATTTATCTTTACTAAACAAAAGTGCACATCTTTCTAAAGGCGTGATTTTCCGTGGCTCAAATCTTTTTAACGCCGACTTAAAAGCGATAGAGACAATTAAAAGCAACAATATTAAAACCATTATTGATCTACGTTGCCCTTACGAAATAAATACTAGACCAGACGTTAGAATCGATGGCGTCACTTATCTTAATATTCCCATTCTGTCTGATAATCACATGGGAATTACTGATGAAATTAAAAAGGCGCAGAAAGACACATTCTTAGAAGATATGCTTAAAAACCGCGGTGAAATAGAATACCAAGAATCCCTCTATGTTCTTTTTGCTGAAGATGAGTTTTGCTTGCGCGGTTTTTCTCAGCTTATTAAAAGTTTAGCTTATGAAGTTGATTACCCGGTGATGTTTCACTGTTCAAGAGGTAAAGATAGAGCAGGAATCGCTTCCTATATTATTTGTAAAACTCTCGGAGCAAACGAAGCAGATTTAACTGAAGACTACATAAAATCAGCAGAAATTCTCCAACCATATTTAGAAAAAGAAGTAGAAGAAATATCTAAATCAATACATTCTCCACATTTAGAAGAAGTCTACTATAATCTTTTTAGCGTTCTTCCTTCTTATTTAAATGCTTTTAAAACTCAAGTTGATAAAAACTATGGTAATTTCGCTACTTTTATTAAAAATGGACTTAAATTAAATGAAAAAGACCTTTCCCTATTCAAAAGCAAATTTTCAAAAAGATAATATTTATGCTGAAAATATAAAAAAACAGATGACTTATATTGTATAAACTCTATGAAAGGATTGACTTTATGGTATTTAAAAAACATTCTCGTTTTGCATTAGTGCTTCTGAGTTCTTTAGCTTTAGTGGCCTGCGATTTTAGTTCAACTTCCTCAGAAACTAGTTCGAGTTCATCGTCTTCTTCAAGTAAAGAAAGCTCAACTTCGCTAGTTGAATCTAGCTCATCTCAAAGTTCTAATAGTTCTTCTCAAACATCAGAAGTTTCCTCGGAATCTTCATCGTCTCTTAATTCAATAACTTCAGGTTCTTCTATATCATCAGAAACTAGTTCTTCTATATCTAGTTCATCATCTTCTTCAAGTTCCACTTCAAGCGAAACTGATCTTTTTGAAGCTACAGCTTACCCTTCTGAAAATAAAATCGAGATCCAGTTATCTAATGCTGAAAAAGTCACTTCTTTAGACTGCTTTTATTCTTCAAATAACAAGACATATATCAAAGTAGATAATGAATTAGTTCAATTAGATAAAAGCAGAATCGCCGTTCTCGGCCTTAAGGAAGGCACCTATTCAGTTAAACTAGTTCCAAATTCATCTGAAGATGAAGCTTTAATTATAAACGACATTAAGGTAACTGACTTAGATCGTTCTGGTTACGCTCACTTTAATAGAACTGAAGGTATCGGAGCTTACAATCTCGACGGGACTTTAAAAGAAGACGCCGAAGTAATTTACGTCAACGATGAAAACAAAAATACCGTCGAATTAAAAATCGGATCAAAGACTTACAAGGGCCTAGGTAACATTTTAGATGAAGCTGACAAGGCTAAAACCCCTTTAGATATCCGCATCTTAGGTTCGATTAACGCCAACCAATTTAAAGAAAAAGAATACGAAGTCTTAGACGAAGATAAAAATCCTTCTGAATACCCTGAAAGATTCGTTAACGAATGGGAAGATAAATACACTCAGCTCGAAGGTTTACAATCAAAAATATACGGTGGATTAGATAACAATAGCGCAAAAGATTATTACGAAAATACCAATGGAATAACTTTTGAATTAGAAACTAAAAGCAAAGACACCGATACTTCTATCAACATGATGGTTCTTCAAAACGCCCAAGATATCACCATTGAAGGCGTGTTTTCTGACGCGACTATCAACCAGTGGGGGCTCAATATCAAACGCTCGTCTTCTATTGAAGTTTCCAATTTAACCTTTAAAGACTACCCGGAAGACGCTTGCGCCTTTGATGGAGAAAGCAGCGATGTAAGCGAAACTACTAACATCTTTTTCCATCACAACACTATATTGAAAGGCAAAAACAACTGGGATCTAACGTTTGAGCAAGATAAGCACGAGGGCGATGGTGGAAACGATATTAAATATATTTCTAATTACACTTCCGCTTATAACAGGTTTATCGAATGCCACAAGACTGGTCTAATTGGTGGAAATGACTCTTCTTATTCGGCAAATATTACCATTCATCACAACTATTACCAAGGATATAAAGACTCACAAAGAATGCCTTTAGCTAGAAGAGCAAACGTCCACATGTACAATAACTATTACAACGGTGGATCAGTTAATCAAGACTTCCGTGCTGAAGCTTACGGCTTATCGGAAAACAACTATTTTGAAAACTGCAACAGACCATACAAATTAGATTCTTCTGACACTCGCGGTTATATTAAGTCCTACCAAGACTATTTAGTTAACTGCGGAAATGTTAAAGCTGATGTAGTTGATAAAAGAGATGAAGATATCTCCGCCAAATGCTTCCCTTTCAACGGAAATAAAGACAAAGATTACTCCAACTTTGACACTGACCCTGAACTCTTCTATTACGATGAAACAAACAATAAATCAGATGTTGAATTAATGCTTGAAGCAAAAGATGTCAAAGCGTATTTAACTGAACATTCAGGTTTAAACTATTGCTTGTAACATTTTATTAAACAACTTAAAAAGCCCAGATTTCCCTGGGCTTTTTTACTATCAATTATTCTTCTCTAGTTAGAACAGCACCGGAAGTTGTATAGACATTGCTAACGTTAGAAGTACAAGTCATCTCAGTTAAATCATCAACAGAGATTTCAAAATCAATGGTAATATTGCTTCCAAAGCTAAATGTATTAACAGTAATCAATAGTTTAGTAGGATCTGTAGTTCTGTCTATGGTATAGGTCTGGTTCTCTAAGTCGTCTCTAGCGGCATCACCACCAACATACTCCATGGTTCCCATGCTAATTAACACGTAGCACTTAGTATCGTCGACAAATTCAACACTGAAATTGTAGTTCCATTCATCCCAAGTGCTATAGAAAGTACCTGAATAAGTATAACCAGCGAGCTCGTTAGCGGCTTCAACATGGTCAGTTATAGTAAAACTAGTTCCATCTAAAGTGATTGTCCACGTTTCGGCTCCTTTTTTAACGGTGATGGTTCCATCTTCATTAACTGCGTAAGTTAATCCGGTCTCGCCATTCAAAGTCGCTCCACCGATACCATCTAAGATCAATGTGCCACCATCAGTACTAGTGTAAGTTCCTAAAACATTATCTAAAACAACTTGTTCACCATCGATAACACCAACTGAACAAACAGTTTCACCTTCAACAACAACTTTATATCCATCACCCTCTTCTTCATCGAGAATGGAAGTTGTTCCTTCGTTTAATTCAAAGGTGACATCTAAATAATATTCACCGGTATCGCAATTAATAAAAGCACCAGCATAAGGAACTCCATCGCGGTAGAACTGCGCAGCCATATAAGACTTGCTATCAAAGTGAGTGGCTTCAACTGAATAGAGAGAATCATCATCACCCGCTTGTTTCTTTACAGCAATAGCATTATCAGTTCCGGCAACAGTAGTTTTAGACAAATTGTATGTCGACAAATAAACCTTATCCGAATAAGCGAAGATGCTTCCATCTGTTAAAGTAGCAACGCCGTTTTCAACTGAATCAATTTGTAAATCATCACCTCTGAATTTAAAGTAACCAGATGAATCAATAGTAAAGCAATAATTACTTGCAAATTCAGTTTCGGTATTACCGTTCCACAACTCAAGTCCTAAGAAGTCTCCGACGAAGTCATATTCTCTAAATTTAGACATGTCTTTCTCAGTTACTACTAGTGAAACAACATCGGCCTTAGGCATTTCAAACACGTAATAGCCTTCTTCCATCTCTCTGTCTAAGAGATCGTATTTGTGGGTATAACTATCTGTGTAACTATAAATTAAAGAAGAAATACCGACATCTTCAGTGACACCACTAACTTCGACATAGACCTTTTCTTCGTAAACAAATTCACTTTGTTCAACAAAGGTTCCGTCTTCATTTTTAGCGTAAGTCTCAACAGTTAAATTATCAGTGTTAGTAACTTCGACAGTTCTTAAATACGGAGTAGTAATAGCTTCCAAGGTAATATTGCGGTGTGGCATAGAGAATCTAACGCTAGTTTCCCCCTCTTCAAGCATGAAAGTTTGACCTGTTTCAACAATTTTTACACCGGTTGGCTTAGCGTAGTCATCGTTTCTTAATCTCACTTCAATAGTGTATTGATAAAAAGCGTAGCCGTCGGTAATTGAAACTCCGCTAGTTTCTCCTGGAGCGATTCTATAAACATAGCTGATATAATCGCTATCCCAGTCAACTTTATAAAGACCGAGGCTAGTTAAAGCCTCAACTTTAACATCGTATTCCGGCATTAAGAATTCATACGTAACTTGTCCAGCCGCATCAACTGTATTAGTTAGCTCAACTTCCCGAGGATCTTCTAACTTATCTTCAACGACTTTCAATCCACCGTTAAAAGTATAACCAGGTAATACACCAATGGTGAAAGAAACCTTCTCTCCAACATGGTAGCTGTCCTTTACTCCGATTAATTCAATACCTTGAACAGGATTAGAAATAGAATAGGTTTCACTGTTATCAATCGCTTCAGCAGTAACAACCAAATTGACATCGCTTTCTGGCATTAAGAAATAATAAGTATTCAAACCATCCATACCGCATTCAACTTCATTAGCGGTAACCGCAGTTATTCTTAATTCCGTAGTTTCGTAAGTTAATACGACTCTAACTACATCACCCGGCAAAGCGCGAGAAACAACATCAACCTCAACCCCACTAGGAGAGCTAACTGTAATCTCTCTTGTCAAATCGATAGAAGAAGAGGATGAACTCGAGCTTTCAGAGCTTTCTGAACTGCTGGAACTAGATGAAGAAACACTATCTGAAGATAAGCTTTCAGACTCAGAACTTTGTGAGCTCTCACTTGAAACAGAGGAGCTGACCGTTTGAGAAGATGTACTTTCAGATTCAGAAGTTTCAGATGAACTTTCAGTTTCAGAGCTTTGTGACAAAGAAGAACTTGTAGCTGTAGAACCAGAAGAAGCAACTTCTGAATCCTCGCAACCAACCAAAGCAACCCCGGAGGCTACTAACAATAACAAACAGAGATATTTATTTCTTTTCATAATTTCATTCCTCCTGGATTATTCAACGTTAGTCCAAGTCCAACTGGCCGAATCGTAAGTGACCGTTGCGACTTTAACACCGTCAACGTAAACATCAGCGCTGAAAGTCGCACTCTCATCTGTAGGCATTGAAATTACATTACCTTCAGCGTCCTTAAGTTCCACTCCATCTAAATGCAGTTCACCATCGCTTTCAGTGTACTTGTAATAACCTAAGCAAATCGGAGTAGTCACTCCATCGATAGTCTCAAATCCTTGATAGAGCTGCTGTTTTGCGCCATCAGCATCATCAACAGAAACAGATGACCAACTGTAAGTGGCGTTTTCGTTTCTCGTTTTAACGCCGAAATAGTTATCGTTGCTAATTAATGAAGAGAACTTGAATGACGAGAAGACGATATTTGGTCCGTAAGCCAGTACTCTGGTATCGCATTGCAAAAATCCAGTCGCGTCTTCCTTGGTAGCATCAGTTGAAACTACATATTCCTTGGTTCCACCAAAATCCACTTCTCCGTTTGTAGATATTGTCAAAGCTTTACCAACGCTAGTTTCACCAAAAGAAGAATAAGATGAATAAACATTCTTCAAAGCATACTCACCTAAGCAAGGATAACCTTCTAAGAGTGCGTCATTTTGTTCAGTGACACTAATAACGTAATCAGTTCCACTAACAACACTTGTAAACTTGTAATATCCATCATCCTGCAACTCAGGCTCAACTGTTCTATCGGGGTTATAACTCTGATCTAAATCGGTATATTCGATTGTGATAGTTCTCACTGAGTACTTGCTAGGATCGCTAGATTCAGCCTTGATATACACGTCTTGTTCACCGATAAAACTATTGATAGGAGTGTAGGTCTCTCCCTCTTTCAAATATAGACTTAAAGTGATGTTTGAAGAATTGTTCAACTCAGGAGTCTGTCTTCCATACTCTAATGGAATTAAGGTGATTTCTTCTTCGTTCTCCATTTCGTATTCGTAATACCCATCTTCATTGAGTTCAAATTTGTAACTAGAGATAGTGGAAGTGCCACTATATCCAAGATACGTGCCCGTATACTTACCTAGATAGTAATTCTCAGCATCAGAAGATTCCGCTGTTAGATATAGCATAGTTCCCGGAACCGCTTCTAAAGTCGTAAGTTCTTCATATTCTCCCGCTTCGTTCTTTATATAAACTTTCGGGGTTAAATGCTCACTAGCTTGCAAGGTAAAAGGAACGTAATTGGCTTCAGCTAAAGGTCTTAAAGTAACATCGTGAGCAGGTAAAACAAAGCTAACGTCAGTCTCGCCTTCTTCAATCATGTACTTTTCACCAGTCTCAACTATTTCGACACCAGTAGGAATAACTTCATCAACGTAAGAAACAAAAGTTACGCGAATAGTTGAGCCAACTACAGCAGCCTTTTTATAAGTAATAGATTCTTCTTTCGTAGAATCTGGTGCCGTAGCGTAAATGGTACTAATTAAATCCGTTCCACCTTCGCCGTTTTCATCCGCGCCGTAATTCACTTCATCAACTTTAAATAACCTCTCTTCGGTTTGAGCGGTAATAGTAACATTAGCAGCAGGCATAACAAACGTATAAACTTCATCAGAAAGCTCGTAGTCAACAGTTTTAGTAACTTGTTCAGCATCTAAATAAGAAATAGACAAGTCACCGGTAAAAGCATAATGGCTTCCCGCTTGCTGCAAAACCTTAAAGCTAATTTCATCACCGGCTTGGACCTTATCTTCCGGTAAACCTTGAAGAATAATCCCGTTTTCTTCCGAAGCGTTAGTTATCGTGTAATCACCTTCAATAATGCAGTCTGCACTGATAACAACATCTTCGCTAGGCATAACAAAGTAGTAGTTTGTTGTACTAACTTTCGCCGCCCTCTTTCCGTTAACTAAAATCGATTTCAAATTAACTTTTGAAGCGTCATAACTGACTTTAACATCGACGACATCTCCAGCTTTCGCACTTGTCAACATATCGACAAGAGTAATTTGACTAGGTAATGTAGAACTGATTTTATAAGTCACATCTTCCGCATTTTTCACTGTTCTAGCTTCACCAGAAGTGTAAGTAGAACCAACTAAAGCACAAGGAATAGCGACTAAACCAGTAATACTCATACCTAGAAGAAACAACCTTTTCTTCATAGATAAAAATCCTTTCTAGTTTTTCTTTTCCAACGTCTGCCTTAATTGTAACTGGTAAATGGTTTTAATTCAATGAAAAATTTTTTTAATTAAAACTGAAAGTATTAGTATTAAGATAATTTTTAGACTAAAAAAGCTACCCGTGTTGGGTAGCTCAATGTGATTCAATCTAATTTTAGTTAGGTTGTTTGCCGATGTAAGCTAAGATACCACCGTCAACGTAAAGGATGTGACCATTAACGAAATTAGAAGCATCGGAAGCCAAGAAAACTGCCGGTCCTTCTAAATCTTCCGGAGTACCCCATCTTCCCGCCGGTGTTTTTGAAACGATGAATTGATCAAACGGATGACGAGAACCATCAGCTTGTCTTTCGCGCAACGGAGCGGTTTGTGGAGTAGCGATGTAACCAGGACCAATACCATTGCATTGAATGTTGTATTGTCCGTATTCGGAGCAAATGTTTCTAGTTAACATCTTTAAACCGCCTTTAGCCGCCGCATAAGCAGAAACAGTCTCACGTCCAAGTTCAGACATCATTGAACAGATGTTAATAATTTTTCCGTGTCCCTGCTTAATCATTCCGGGAATAACAGCCTTCGAGCAGATGAATGGCCCGACTAAATCAATATCGACGACTTGGCGGAAATCTTTAACATCCATTTCAACCATCGGGATTCTCTTAATAATACCCGCATTATTAACCAAAATATCGATATTTCCATAGTGAGCGATAACCTTTTCAACATAAGCTTTAACTTGCTCTTCATCAGTGACATCGCAAATTTCACCCCAAGCTTCAACACCTTCAGCCTTATAATCAGCTAAACCTTTATCAATCTTGGCTTGATCGCGATCGTTAAAGACAATTTTAGCGCCCATTTTAGCTAATGCAGTTGCAATACCAAAGCCGATGCCATAACTAGCTCCGGTAACCCAAGCAACTTTACCTTCCAAACTGAAATCTTTTGCGTTCATTTGTATATTTCTCCTTACTTGTTTATTTTAACACGGAAAAAACAACATACTTAGTCTTTACGCCTAAAAATCTAAGATTTAATAAATAGGCAAGCTTTGAAATTATCTATTTCTATAGGCTTCTGGTTCGCAAGGCGAATCTTTCCAGAAACATTTCCAAATACCAACCTTTCTTTATTAAATAAAGACTTCTCTAAGTAAACGGAATCAATTTGGTCAAAATTCCATTCAATCACCGATTTATCATCGTAAATTCTCAAGTTTTTGATGTCGTTTTTCAAATCGCATTTCGAAGTGTCAAAACAGATATTCCCCACTTTAATTTTCACTTTATCAACACTTAAAATATTAGTGTTTTCCAAAGTGTTTTTAAAAAAGTTCTGCTTTAAATTAAATCCAATAAGGCGGTTAAAGACATAACTAGCACCTTTCAAAGAAAAGAACGATATTCTTTTCGGCATAATCCCGTTAACCGAAGAGAAACTTGCAAAAGAATCCTTATTAAAATAAGTCGCAGTATCTTTAATTTGAACATAACCTTCTATGTCTAGAAGCGGATATGAAGTTTCTAAAGCCCAATACCCTTCTTTTTTTGTCTTTAACCTATCAAAAGTAGCGACGTTTTCTTTAGAAATAGTACCCGTGCTCAAGCTTATTTTTAAAAAGTTGTCTTCGCTGTTTTTTTCTTCTAAACA
>JADING010000036.1 GCA_017694135.1 Candidatus Scatoplasma merdavium | reverse complement strand
AATCCAACAATAATATTTTAAATGTGTTTTATAAAAAATTAAAGTGTCTAGTAATTCAGATGCTTTTTTACCAAGGCAAAAAATATAAACAATTTTAATTAATTTAAGCTTGACTAGTGTTATCAAATTTTATTTTATTTGAAAGTGCAAAATATAAAGCAACTAAAGGATTACTAGTCACATCTAACAATCTAGTAACCCCTTCATAATGCTGTATCTTACATAAAATATCTAAATTACTTAAATCTTTAAATTCCTCAGGAAAAAGAGTCAGTGTGTTATAATACGATTCAAATTCAATATTATCATTAATATCGCCTGTTGAATATCTAAATAAATTTGGCAAGCACGCTGTTGAATAAAAAGCATTTTCTCCCCTAAAGAAGTATTCATATTTGTTATCTGATGGTTCAATAACCACATTTCCTATTGCATCGATAAACTGAGATAAGTTTGTAATCTCATCCTCTCTTACAGAAATATTATCGTTTTCATTTGTCACTGGTTTATCCTCCAAGAACAAAAATAGACCTAGTTTCTTTCACCTAGATCCTAGAAGGATATAACATTATTTAATATTACCCCCCCCGAGAGCCTTTCGAGAGAGGCAAGGTATTATTAACTAGTAATTAAATTCTACATACGCAAAAAACAAATTTCAATAATTATAGAAATTAACTCTTGACAAAATATGATGGTTTTGCTTTACTCCTCAACCTTAATTGTCACTTCATAACCAGAATAGAACTTAAAGGTTATCGATTTATATTTATGAACTAAATGGAATTCAGTTCATAGAATTTCTAAGCTTGTATCAGACATATCGTTCAAATACGGGTTACTACACAGACTAAATCAATCGTAATTAATACACTTAAAATGCAAATTTAAAATGCAAATTCAAACATATAAAAAAGGTTAATTCTATTAGTGACAGTATAATCAAGTTATCTTTTAGTGTATATAATCTACCAAATAGATGTAATCTTGCGATTTACCGCGAGGAAGATATTCGTCGTTAGGCAACACCTTCGGAAAAGCCTTGTATAAAATAGAACCATCATCAGCTATCCTATATTCATATTTATATATAGAAAATTCTTTGTAAAGATATATGAGTTCTGATTCCCACCATGAACAATAAAACCTCTTAGCGTCAAATGCAATGTAAATATTTTTTGAACAATTCAGATTCTTTTTCGTGACTGATAATTTAAAAGAAGGTTTTATATATCGTATTTTTTGAATTTCATCTGGATATTTGAACATCTTTGCATATTTTTTGCAAATGCCATCATACCAGCCAACAACAACTGGTTTTTTAGTTAACAATATTTTTATATCTTTGATTTCAGAAGATTCCAGCATTAACGCCCATAACAATTGCTTTTTTGCGAAATTAGCTTCTAAGCAAACCGCATACAGATAATCGCCTTTAACAGTTTTTCTAACGATGACATCACCTTTTTCAAAATCTAGTTTTGGCTTTTTTGGATATATGATTTGTTTTGGTTGTTTATCCAACTTTTTAAGAAACTGATCTGCGATTTTTTTTGCGCTTAAGTAAATCGCTTGACGATAAAGACAAGCTGGTTAAACCAGATTGGTCATATTGAATAAGTTTTTCCTTTTCTTGTGGATTTAATATATACGGGAAACCAATTTTGTGAAGGGCTTTTAGCAAAGCAAAGGCAGTGCTTGCCTTTACATAATTGTCATCTAAAGAGTCTTTATAAATTTTCTCAGCAATTTGATAGGCCTTTTTGCTCAAATCGTCATTACTCTCAAGAGAATTGTAATAAGCAAAGAATGAGTCGTATGCATCTTTATATTCGTCGGAAGACGATATGTTCAATGACCACATCCCCATATTTTATTTGCCCTCCATAGTTGGTGTAAAAATAACCTACAATGCTCTGCATTATAGGCGTTTTTCTGAAATTCGTCGCTAAGAGGATTTGAACCTCCGGCCTACCGCTTAGGAGGCGGTCGCTCTATCCAACTGAGCTATAGCGACATCTAGGTATTTATAAAATGAATATCATTTTGATGCAGTGTATACCTTACTCAACAAAGATGGAATCTCTATTTGAGTAAATTACAACGTCATCGGCTTATTATAAACCTTATGTGACTTTTATAAAACTTTAAAGAAGTTTTTCTATTTCCTTTCGAAAGGAAACAATTATGAAAAAAGCCTTAAAACTACTACCTCTAGCTTGCCTTTTTACTTCAATTGGCACTTCTCAAGAAGTCCAGCAGATTAAGCACAGCAAAGTTAAAAATGTCAATTTTACTATCGATGAAGATTACAACAATATCTGCGCGACTCCCGATCACCCTCTTTTGCAGTATATCGACGATGAAACTAACATGCTCCCTCCAGACCTGTTTGAGAATTCAAAGGGCAGGTATATTCTCCCAACTAGCAAAACCTTCACCATTAAAGATAATGCCACTTACACCTTGGTTCTTTACATGTCCAATCCTACTGAACTGCTTACATCGCCTACTTCAAGTGAGAATAAAGTCAAAATCACTTATCAACCATCCAGGAACGGTGCCCCAGCTGCTATTGAGACGATTGAAGATGATGTCTCTGGTTCAATTGATGTTAAAACGTTAATTACTCAAGGTTCATCTACCAATCTCTCTCTTTCCCAACGCTACGATTACGGAATGATATTTATTTCTTTTACTATTCCAAAATGCGGTCATAGAAACACGGTGGAAATAAAAAGTTTCGATGTTATTCTCGATGCCACTGGAAAAGTAGGAACTATACGCAACGCCCAACTTTACAAAGGTAGCTCAGAAGAATACCGGGGATACAACGAATACGCTCATGATCCCTGCGGATTAGAGGAAACTGAAGTCGGCCCGTATTTAGATGGAACCAAAATAGAGGTGAATCTCCCTTATAAAAGGTCCGATCAAATGACAGCAGACGATTTCAAATCTGCGGTACGCGCCTTTGATTACGGGGATTACAAGTTTGTTGACGTTTCAATTTACGAAGATAATTACACTGGACACTTTGAAACTTTAGATACGCCTTTAGAACTAGTTATTCAAGCTGAAGACTCTTCTTCTAATATATCGTATTTGACTTTTTTAATTACAATTAAAGATGAGATACCTCCTTCTATTAACGCCACAGCAAGCAAATTCACTTTCTCATACAAAACCGACGTATCGCTTGAATTCGCTAAAAGCCTATTCACTTTTTCAGATAACTATAAATCTGGTCAACTGGATATCAAATTTGAAGGGATCGATTTCGACAGTCTAGTCCCTGAAGTAAAAACTTACAATTTCACTGTCATCTGCACGGACTCGTCTTCTAATTCTTCAAGATACGAATCTGAAATAACATTTATCGATGATATTCCTCCTTCCATTGAAGGACCTGATAGAATCTATGCCGAAAAGGGCCAATTGCTAGATGAAGAAGAAATCTTATCTCACTTCACAGCCGAAGATGAGATAGATGGAACCATCTTAGACTTAAAAATAACGTCAAACACTTATTCATCTAATTACGATATGTTAGGCGTCTTCCCTTTGATTGTTGAAGCTACAGATCTTTCAAACAATAAGACGAATAAAACAGTTTACGTCAATGTCGATGATAACGAAGGCCCGGTATTTTATGTCAATCAAACCATGATTGAAGCTTACGAAGGCGAACTAATATCTCCAGAACAAGCTACCGTTGCTCTAGTAGAAAACGGAACCATTCCAAACAAGAAGTACACCAAAGCGGAATACTTGTCTGGTGATTACCTAGCATCTAACGGTAAAGCGGGTACATACCAAACCATCTTAATATCATATGCAGAAGATGGAACTAAACAGACAACTAAGTTAACTATCAAAGTTCATCCCAATAAACAAACTAATGAAAATATCTTTATAAAGTTCTTTAAAGATTTGATTGCTTTTATTAAAAAGATCTTCTCTTTTTAAAACAAACGAAAAGCTCCTCAATACGAGGAGCTATTTTTAACCTTTTAAACCCTGCTCTTGACGTTCCATATTTTCGACAACAATATCGAAGATTTCACCAAGAGTAGATGCGTATTCAAGGACTTTCCAAGGTTCGTTAGTATGGAAGTGAATCTTAATAAGCTCATCATCTCCAACAGCGATCAAGCAATCGCCCTTGAAATTAGAAGTGATGTAATCTTGAATGACGTCTTCGTCTAAATCGTGACCTTCAATGAGAAGCTGGGTATCAAACTTGTATTCAAGCATATCTTTCTCCTATTTGTAGTTCTCTTTAACGCGCGGCTTACCCCAGAAGAAAAGAGCGATAGTACCAGGTCCGGTGTGAGCACCAATTGTAGTACCGATAGAATATATTTCTACCTTGCCCTTTAGTTTCGGGAAAGTAGCTTCGATATTTCGCGCCAACTCTTCAGCGTCTTGTTCAAATGCCGAGTGACTAATATAGACCTTATCCGCGTACTCTAAACCATTATCAGCACACTCTTTCATGTGAGCTAAAAGTTTCTGTGCGGCTTTTTTCTTCCCTAAAGCTTTTTCTAAAGGAATCAAATGCCCTTCAGAATCAACATTTAAGACCGGGCAGACCTTAATTAAGCTTCCAGCCCAATAAGCAGACTTAGAAATTCTCCCTCCTAAGAAGTAATACTTTAAATCGGTCGAGAAGAACCAGTGGTTGAGCCTCAAACGGTTGTTAGTAGCGTAATCAACCACTTCCTCAAAGCTCTTTCCTTCATCGCGTAAGTCAGCCAGACGATCCATCAATAAACCGTAACCTGAAGAAGCAGCTAAAGAATCAATAATCGCAATCTTTCTATCAGGAAATTCCTCTTCAAGCTCGTTTTTAGCA
>JADING010000035.1 GCA_017694135.1 Candidatus Scatoplasma merdavium | reverse complement strand
AATCCAACAATAATATTTTAAATGTGTTTTATAAAAAATTAAAGTGTCTAGTAATTCAGATGCTTTTTTACCAAGGCAAAAAATATAAACAATTTTAATTAATTTAAGCTTGACTAGTGTTATCAAATTTTTTATCGCAAACTCATATATAATATAGTTAACAAAGCAAACGAGGCCTATTTTATGAAGTTGTTGCAAGCGGCACGATAACAGCCAGGAATCAAAATGGAATTAGTGTAAAACTGAGCTCTGTTAACAACATTTATAAATTTGTATTTACATTTGAAAATACATTACCTGATGGTTCAACTCATACAATTCAATTGCATTATGGCTCATAAGATAAGGAGAAAATTATGATTAGGCTATCTAAAATAACAAAACTAGACAAAAACAACCTGACGATTATTTCTGATTTTTCATTGTCAATTCCTGATAGATTAGGATTTTACTCTATCAATTCAAACCATGATACTGATGAAACTATCGTTTCTATTTTAAGCTTAGCAGATACTGAATTCAGCGGAGATTTCTCTATCAATAATCGATCGATTTTTAATTTAAAAAATTACTACATCGCCGAAAATTTTCTAAGCAATCGTCAATTCTATCAAAATTACACTTGTTTAAATCGTCTCCTTCATGGCAAAAACAATTTAGATAAAGCCGCATGTTTAGCTGCTTTAAAAAAATACAATCTCCAACATCTTGTTAAAAGAAAAATCAAAACATTAAGTAAGTTTGAATTCTTAAAATTAGAGCTGTGCAATGCCAATCTTAAACAAACACCAATAATCGGAGTCAATTCTCTGTGTGTTAAGAATTTAACCGAAACGGAATACAAAGAAATTGAAAAAGAACTCCTCGATTACTCTAATAAAGTTGGATTAGTCATTTGTTCAAAAGAATGTCATTTTACTGCTGCTAAAGCGATTAATATTGACACTCCTCAAAAAACCGATGAATCTAAAGCGGCGGAAAACTTAAACTTACAAGAATTCAAATGCGGCCGCATCTCATATATTAAAAAACTATTTAAGTCAGAATTACCACATATAATTTTTCCACTTGCCTTTTTAATACTAATATTAACCTGGGTTTTTTCATACCCCTCTTCAATTGATAATTTAGGCTATAAATTATATGAAGACCCACCAACTAATTTTCACAATTGGCCTGAAAACGATGAAAAGTTCGCCGAAACATTCGCATATAATATCGCTTCTAACGCCGACAGCAGCGAATTCTTTCACTTAAATCAACAGGTGTTTAGTTTCTCTGATGACTATTCTCAAGAGCAAATAGAAGATGCTATTTCCGGTATTGAAATATATCCAACCGCCTATATGGAATTTATTCCCGGTTCAAGTACACTCAATAATTATTATGGCGATTTATATAACAAAGGATTGTTGGATAACGTCGATTTATCCAACGTTTTAATCGATGGTCAAAAATATTGCAAAGGACCAACCGGCAATACTTTATCTTACGTTTATCCAATTTATACCAATTTTGTCACCTACATTGATGAAAACCATTTCCCTTCCGATTTAGAACTAGTAGCCGGAAAATTACCAACCGAGCCTAATGAAATTTTAATCACTGATTATAAATTACAAGCCTATAAAAAGTTCGGATTTGTCTATTATGAAAACGGCAACTCTAAAGTCATTTATCCAACAAAATACGAAGATGTCTTAAATAAACAGATGTATGATTCTCCATACAGAATAGCGCTGCAAAATTTAAGAATTGTTGGTGTCGCTAAACTGAAAAACTCTAACTATGAAAAGACTTATGATCTTTTAGATGAGTATATGTCAGCTAATCACATTAGCCTATCTACAACTGAAAGTGAATACATCAAAGATAATAACGCTTTTGCTAACAACGCTTTTTTCAATAATCCTGATAATTTTCCTTTAAACATCTATGACAAATTAATTGAATACGCAAAAGAAACATTTTTCTCCAGTGCTAATTCAATTTATGTCAGTCCTAACTTTTCTTTAAATAACACTGTTTATTTAGCGGAAAATAATGCCGATGCTGATGATGAAACAAATAAATCCCTCGATTTCTATTCGCACTTCAAAAACAAGTTCTCATTTTCAAAATACTATTGTTTCCGCCTTTACTCTAGTAACAATATCGATAACTTAACTCACTATTTTATTAACAGCGTTACTCCTAGCGAAGTAACTGCTAATACCGCGGATAAATCTCTTAACATATATCCTGACTACTTCTCTATCGATTCAGCTTTGTTACCGCCTGAAGCTCACAACGCTAATTTACTCATCTTAGAAATGCTTGAAAAAGATATATATCCGCAAGCTAGCTACCCTATTTTCACTCAAGAAAATGATCCAGTAGCTTTGTGGCACGAAAAAGCTTCTACTTTGTCAGGTAGAACTATTAGATTAATCTTCTTCTCCCTTCCTTTTAGAATTATTTGCTTAGCTATTTTTGCAATAGGTGTTGTCGCACTTGATGTTGTATTCGCCAAACGGAATAAAAAAGAAGAACGGCTAGGATATAAGCCAACTGATAGAATTTATTTCCGCCTTGCTTCATATCTAATAGGTTTAATTGTCTCATTTGGAATTGCAACATTAGTCAATTATCTTTCCGTTCAAAGTTTCCTTTATACTGGAACTTACTATGATGCAAGTGGCAATATCGCTGGTACTATTTCTAACATTGGTTTCAACTATTTATTTAGCTATGTGTTAAAGCAACAATTAATTACCTTTGCTATTCTCAGCGTTTCTCTTCTTGCTGTCATGACTATTATCAACATATTAAGTCTAAAATTACCAACCATAAGAAAAATACCCATTCCTAGTGCCTAGGATTTGGGTATTGTTTAGACTAAATTTCTTAGCGATTTTTAATAACTAACAATTTTCAATTAGTTTAGCAAACGAATCAGCTTTTAAGCTCGCTCCACCAACCAAAGCTCCATCGACATCGTTCTGTTTCAAATACGAGTGGATATTTTCAGGCTTTACTGAACCCCCGTATAAAATACGCATAGAAGAAGCAACTTCTTCTCCATACATATCCTTAACTAAAGAACGAATGTAAGAGCAAATGTCTTGAGCAATCTCCTCAGAAGCGTTTTTACCAGTCCCTATTGACCAGACCGGTTCATACGCAATAACTAGCTTTGAAAGGTCTAAGCCTTTTAAGTTCATTAAGCCAACTTCAATCTGCGCTTTAATAACATCCTTAGCAAAACCTTTGTCATATTCAGCCAGGGTCTCACCGACGCAATAAATGCAACCGAGTCCAGCCTTTAACAGCTTTTTGATCTTCAAGTTGCACTTAAAATCAGTTTCATTGCAATAAGCCCTTCTTTCCGAATGCCCAACTAAAGATCCACAGACAGAATGATCAAGGAGCATACTTACGCTGACTTGACCAGTGTAAGCTCCCTTTTCTTCATCGGAAACATCCTGAGCGTAAACAGTGATTCCATTCCCTTCTGCTATCGCTTGATCTAGGTAGAGATAAGAAGGAGCTAGGCCTATTTCAATGTGCTTGCTATTAGAAAGCGCAAGGAGATTTTTAGACTCAGCTAAGAAAGCGGAACACTCCGCTTTCAAGCTGTTCATTTTCCAGTTACCAAACAGTAATTTAGTGCGCATCTTAGCAATCGATAACATCTAAACCAGGTAAGTGGCCATCGAATTGAATCATCTCTAAAGAGGCACCGCCACCAGTTGAAACGTGGGAGAACTCATCTTTGTAACCAAACTGTTTAACAGCAGCCGCTGAATCACCGCCACCAACAACTGAGAAGCACTGTTTATTGTCTTTGATAGCTTCGCAAACAGCCTTAGTTCCAGCTTGATAAGCCTCTTGTTCAAAGACACCAGCAGGACCGTTCCAGAAAATGGTCTTAGCGCCAGAAATAACTTCAGCAAACAACTGGCGAGTCTTCGGGCCGATATCCATACCCATGAAATTAGCCGGGATTTCGTTAACTGCAACAGTCTTAACTTCTGTCGGGTTCTCAAAAGCATCAGCAATAACAGTGTCGATAGGCAAAACAATCTTACCAGAAGCTAAGCACTTGTTAGCGTAATCCAATTGATCATCTTCAACCGGAGATGTACCCGTCTCTAAGCCTTGAGCTTTAAAGAAAGTGTAAGCCATAGCGCCGCAGATAATAATCTTGTCGCATTTTTTAAGCAAGGATTCAATAACTTGGATCTTATCAGAAACTTTCAAACCACCTAAGATAGCGATATAAGGTCTTTCATCAGCCTTAACTTCAACGCATCTAGAAAGAGCTTTAACTTCTTTTTCAACCAAGTAACCGATGCCAACTTCCTTGCCCTCTTCTTTCAAAACCGTAGGAATACCAACAGTAGAAACGTGAGCGCGGTGAGCTGAACCGAAAGCGTCCATAACGTAAGCCTCACCTAAGCTAGCCCAATATTTCGCCAATTCCGGATCGTTCTTAGTTTCGCCTTTTTCATAACGGGTATTTTGCATGAGTAAAACTTGACCATCTTTTAAACCGGCAACCGCTTTTTCTAATTCTTCACCGCGAGTTTCAGCAACAAAGACAACTTCTTGACCTAAGAGCTTAGAAAGTTCTTTGGCGACCGGAGCCATATTGTTC
>JADING010000034.1 GCA_017694135.1 Candidatus Scatoplasma merdavium | reverse complement strand
TGAGATTCTTTTAAATAATCGCAGCTCGAGCGTGTAGACGAAGACATATCTTTCTCATCGTATCCAGCTAAAAGAGTTGTCAAAATAGCTAGATCATCTACCGAACGGGCGAAATAACCAACAGAGTCTAAGCTTTGAGCAAACGGGAACAAACCATAACGAGAAATTCTTCCCCAAGTCGGTTTAAGCCCATAAATACCCACTAAAGAAGCGGGTTTACGAACTGAATCACCAGTGTCAGAACCTAGAGCAAAAGAAACTTCACCGCGAGATACCGCAATAGCTGATCCGCATGAAGATCCGCCAGCAATGCGAGACTTATCGTAAGGATTCTTACTGACTCCTTTGTGACCAGTAATACCCGAGCCACCCATTGCCAATTCATCCATAGTAGTCTTCGCTAGCAAAATAGCCCCGGCTTTATCTAAGCGAGAAATGACTTCCGCATCGTAAAGTGGAACGTATCCGTTTAACACGTTAGAAGAAGCGGTAGTTTCAATTCCCGCAGTTGAAAAGTTATCTTTAGCGACGTAAGGAATACCTTTAAAATATTCCCCTTTTTTAATTTCTCCAATGCTCTTAGCCTTGGCTATAGCCGCATCAAAATTCGTCGCTTCGTAAGCTTTACAATCGTCAGAACGAATAATTTCAATAGCTTCGTTTACAAGTTCAAGAGGGGTAACCATCTTGCTTACTAAAAGTTCGTGAAGCTCTAAAACAGTCTTATTTAAATACATTATTGGACCACCTTTGGAAGTTTGATCTGATTACCCAATTTAGACGGAGCGTTAGATAAAGCTTCTTTAACATCTAAACAAGGACCAGCTACATCTTCTCTTAAATACGTGTGAATTTCATCAAGAGGAAAAGTCATAGGTTCAACCGAATCAACACCTTCAATTTTTCCAAGGAGTTCCATCTGCATCAAAACAGACTCGAATTCTCTCAAGGTGTTTTCTCTCTCTTCTTGCGTAATTTCAAACATCATGTTTCTAGCGCACTCTTCAATGATGTCGCTATTTATTTTCTTCATCTTTTCCTCCTTCACTTTCTTTCAATAGTTCTATCAATTCGTCTTCGTAAACTATTCTTAATTTTAACTTCTGAGCTTTCTCAAATTTCGAACCGGGATCGCTACCAACAATAACTAAATCCGTAACCTTAGACACCGAGGAAGAAGATATCGCTCCCAAAGCTTCTAATCTCTTAGTCATTTCGTTGCGCGAAGAAGAGGCTAGACCACCGGTTAAAACAAATTTTTTCCCTTTAAAGAAGTTGTCTTTAGCCTGAACTATTGAGGTGCACTCAAAGTTTAATCCCAAGGCTTCTAACCTTGCAATTAGATTTAAATTATCTTCGTTATGGAAGTAATTGTAAATAACTTCCGCAGTCTTTTCTCCAACGTCTTGCAATTTGCTCAGTTCCTCTTTAGATGCTGAAACTAAAGCTCTTAAATGCACAAAGTGCCTAGACAATTCCAAGGCCGTTTTCTTTCCTACTAAAGGGATACCTAAAGCGGAAACAAGCATCTCTAAGGAATTAGACTTAGAGCGTTCAATGTTCTTAACTAAACTATCAAAAGTTTTTTTACCTATGCCGTCTAAAAGCATCAAGTCAGTCTCGTGCTCTTTTAAAGAGTAAAAATCGTCAACTTCTTTTACTAGGCCTTCATTAAACAGCTGCTCAACTAAAGAATCTCCAAGCCCATCGATATCCATCCCGTAATCGGAGACAAAATAAATTAACTTGTTGATTTTTCTCGAAGGGCAATTTTCATTAGGACAACGATGCTGGATATCCGATTCGGATTTCACTAGCTCCGTTCCACAATATGGACAGGTAGAAGGAAACACGTAAGGAACTGATGAAGGATCGCGCCGTGAAAGTTCAACCTTTGAAACTTCCGGAATAACATCTCCAGCCTTGTGCAAATACACGTAGTCTCCTATTCTTATATCTTTAGATTTAATGAAGTCTTCGTTATTCAAAGTTGCGCGAGCTATTAAAGAACCAGCAACCCTGACTGGAGACAATACGGCATTAGGAGTAACTCGACCTGTTCTTCCAACGGTAATGACGATGTTTTCTAACTTCGTTAAGACTTCATCAGGCGGGAACTTATACGCTATGGCCCAGCGCGGAGTTTTCATAGTGTAACCTAATACTTCATGGAGATTTAAATCGTCAACTTTAAAGACTAAACCATCTATGTCATATCCTAAAGAAGGTCGTTTTTCGCGGTATTTTTCAACGTAATTTAAAATTCCTTTGATGCCTTTTACCCTCTCTCTTTCCGGATTAGTAACAAATCCTAGTTCCGCTAGGTAATCTAAAGAATCAGAGTGACGTTTAAAGCCGAGTTCTTCAGCGTTTACTAAATAGTACCAGAAAGCGGAAAGCTTTCTTGAAGCGGCGATTTTTGAATCGAGCTGGCGAATTGAACCAGCCGCAGCGTTTCTCGCGTTAGCTAACAGCGGCTCGTTATTTAACGCGCGCTTTTTATTCAGCTCCTCCAAGGTCTTTTTAGACATGTAAACTTCACCGCGAACTTCGATATCTCTCTTATCTTTAATATGAGTAGGAATAGTAGGGATAGTTAAAACGTTAGCAGTCACATCTTCGCCGACGTTTCCATCTCCTCTTGTTGCCGCATATTGAAGTTCACCGTTTTTATAAACTAAAGACATAGCTAGACCATCAATTTTTACTTCACCCATATATTCGATATCTTGCAAACGGGTATCTTTTTCTACGCGTGCATTAAAATCGATTAATTCCTGTTCGTTAAATACATCTCCTAAAGAGAGCATCATCCTTTGGTGAACAATCTTTTTAAATCCCTCTTGAACGCTCCCACCGACTCTTTGAGTAGGAGAAAGAGGGCTTTTTAAATCCGGTCTTCTTTCCTCTATGCTTTTTAACTCTTCTAAAAGAGAATCGTATTCTTGATCAGAAACCGAAGACTGATTTAAAACATAGTATTCGTAATTGTACCTGTTTAGAAGTTCAGTGAGTTCTTGAACTCTCTTTTTATCTGTATCTAACATAGCTATTCCACCTTTTTAAATAACGGGAACCCTTTGACGAGTTTCTTCTCTCCAATGTTTTCAAATTCAACGTAGATGTATTTGCCTTCTATGCGTGTAACTACGCCGAGACCAAAACTGGTATGAGCGATTTTATCTCCTACATTATATTCTACATCAGAAGAAGAATTGGCCTTTTTTAAATGAGATATGTTAGGCGCTTTAATAGCGGAATACCTGTTAGAAAAAACATTTGAAGAAGGTGATTTAATTGAAGCTTTATCAGTCTTAATATAGCTTCCTTGATATGTCATTTTAAAAGAGTTCTTCACTTCGTAGTTTTCTGGAACAAAATCAATCTCAGGTAAGAAGCGGGAAGGCAAATTGTCTTGCCCACCATATCTCATTCCCCTGTAAGTAGTTATGTACAAGCTCTTTTTGGCCCTGGTAAGTATAACGTAAAGCAACCTTCTTTCTTCTTCAATTTTCTTTGAAGACGCATCTTGAATAGCGTGGTTAGTAGGAAACAGTCCATCGACTAGAGAGATGGCAAAAACCGTGTTAAATTCCAAGCCTTTAGCCACGTGACCAGTCATTAGCAAGACTTTATCATCATCAACGATATCATCCTGAGCAGAAAGAAGGACGACATTTAACAAAAAGCCGCTCAATGAGAAAGGCATCTCTTCTTCATCATCAACGCTAAAAGCGCGCTTTAAATAAGCTTGATAATCAGAGACGAGTTCGTGGATATTGCTCACTCTTTCTCCACTTTCCCCTTCTTTCGCTTCTTTCTTATCTATTTCTTCATAGTAATTAATGAGTCCGCTCTCATTAAAGTAATCGTCTACAATTTTGACGTTGTCTTCTATAACTGGAGTTTTCTTATTAAGTTTTTCTTTCGCGCGTTTATAGGCGCTGACAAAATTAGATAACTTAGCTATAACCGTTTTATTTAAAGGTAATTCCGGATAAGAAGACACAATGTAATCTACTACCGCTAATCCGCGGCTCTTCGCTTCTAACTCAAGCTTTTCAAAGCTCACATCCCCGATACCTAAACGCGGAAACTTAATTAAGCGCGAAAAGGAAAGGTCATCGTAAGGATTAATTAAAACGCGAAGATAAGCCAAAGCAGATTTAACTTCTTCACGCTCGTAAAACCTTATTCCACCGTATATATCATAAGGAATAGAAAAACGCTTAAACATCGTTTCAACAGCGCGGGACATATAGTTAGAACGGTAAATTAAAGCGATATCTGAATATCTTTTTTCCCCTGATGACACCCATCTAGAAATCTGCTTAGCAATAAAGAAAGCCTGCTGTTCTTCATCGTCATAGCTGAGAAAGTGAACTTTTTCTCCAGGCATAGAAGAATTGGCAATTAAAGACTTATCTTCCCTGTCAGGATTGTTGGCAATAAGCTTGTTAGCGACATCTAAAATATTCTGATCTGAACGGTAGTTTCGAATCAAAGAAACGGTTTTTAAAGGGTGGAAATCTTTCGCCAACTGGCTGGTAATTAAGCTGTCATCCGCTCCTCTCCACGTGTAAATAGTTTGATCCGGATCACCGACGACACAAAGCTCGCATTCGCTATTCATAAACAGACGCACAATATCGTATTGAAGCTTATCGGTATCCTGGAATTCATCAATCATAAATACCTTATAACGCATAGAGTAATAGTCTCTTACTCTCTTATCGTTTTCTAAAATTTCCTTAGTGAAAATTAGAATATCATCAAAATCCAACATGTTGCGCTCAGCGAGCTTGTTTTGATAAGACTTAAAGACGTTGTAGACTAACCCCTCTTTTGACTCTTCTTTTATAAAGTAATTCCCATCGTATTTATAACCTTGAGATTTCAAACGATGAACGATACCGATTGCTTCTTTAAACAAATCATCGCTCATTAAATACCCCATTTCTTCCCCAATCTTTTTAAAGATTGACTTTTGATCATCTTCATCTGCGATAGAAAAGTTAGGTTTAAAATCCGAATAGTGAGAAGTCAATTGCCCACGCAAGAAACGCAAACAAAAAGAGTGGAAGGTGCAAATAGTTGGAGAATAAGCAATACCTATACAGCGATCAGAAAGAAGTTTATTGACTCTTTCTGCCATTTCCTTAGCCGCCTTATTAGTAAAAGTAATAGCGGCAATCTGGTTAGGAAGAAGATCTCCCCTAGTTATCAAATAAGCCAAACGATACGTTAAAGTTCTAGTTTTCCCCGTTCCAGCTCCAGCGATAATGCGGAGGTATTTGCTATCAGAAGTCGCAGCTAAATACTGCTCGGGATTAAGTTCTTTTTTAAACTCGATACTCATAAATTTTTACCTTTGTAATTATACCATTTAAAAAGATGAGATATTGATTATAAGTATGTGTAATCACAAGCAATCAGATAACTATCTATCGATTATCGTATTACACCCGCTTTTTGAAGAAATAACAGCTTTATCTTTCTTATACTTAACCGCATTAGCTTTGAAGTTAGACTGAGACAAATAACCTCAATGTCATCATAAAGAGTCACGTATTAATATGTTC
>JADING010000033.1 GCA_017694135.1 Candidatus Scatoplasma merdavium | reverse complement strand
CAATGTAACTTCCCGTGTTAGAACAACCGATGATATAAACGTTCTTTTTCTGTTTAATGATTGCCATAATTACCTCTTTCTTTTCATATTTATATGATCGCTAATAATGCGGTAAGGTTTCTTAAACGCATAGATAAATCCATAGAAGACAACGTAGATTTCCAAACGTCCTAAGACCATAACAATTGAAGCGAATATCAACAAGAACGAAGGCGAATTAACAGTGAACATGCCGCTAGATAAACCAACAGTGCCCAAAGTAGACGCCGCCTCAAACGAAGCTTGTTCAAAATTAATACCGAACAGAGTGAAAATAATAACAGTGATAAAGAAAGTTACCATATAAGTGAGAATAAACAAATTAGACTCGTAAGCCATGTTCGGAGTTAAAAGAACATCTTCGTCAACTTGGCAAAACTTGTAATAGTGCAAAGTGTTGTCCTTAGCAAGTGAATTGCGGATCTTCATATAAATGGATTTAAACATGATATTAATGCGGAATATCTTAATACCACCAGCTGTCGAATTAGTCTGCCCGCCAATCCACATGCAGATAATCAATATAAATAATAGAGCTGAAGAAGTCTGGTTGACTCCGCTTGCTACCAAGGTCGTATTTTGTAAACCAGCTGTCGAAAGAGCTGAAATTACTTGGAAAGCACCTATTCTCCACGCCTCAGACATGCTCATACTGCTAGCAGCTGTATAAAACAAACCCATCGAAGCAACAGGAATAAAGATAGCAAGAATCAAAAGCATAGTTTTGTTTTCAGCGTAATTAAAGAAATTTTTAAATTTTCCTTTAAACAGATAAATATGCGCTAAAAAGTTGATAGAACCAAGGAGCATCAAGACAATAGCTACAACTTCAACACCGATAGAATCGTAATAGCCAATATTTTCAGCATGAACGCCAAAGCCGCCAGTTGCAACAGCGGAAATGGAGTAATTAATCGCATCAAACATCCGCAATCCACAGCAGCAAAAGCCGATAATACCAGCCAAAATAAAACCGAAATAAATAATCAAAATCGTTCGCGACGACTTTATGACATTAGGTAAGAACTTGTCGTAATGCCCTTCGGAAGAATAGAGTCTCATTCCGTATCTATCAGAAAGAGCGGAAATCATAATCAATATGAGACCAATGCCACCGACAAGGTGAGTGAAAGAACGGTACAAAAAGAAAATCTTCGGAAAGGTTTCATAATCCGCAACAATTGATAAACCAGTCGTTGTTAAACCTGAAGTCGTTTCAAATACCGCTTGAGAAAAGTCAAACAGCCCGCTAGTCATAAACGGGATAATACAAGCGAAAATTGAAAGCAACCAACAAAGTAAAACAATAAAGGCATCTTGATGCGTCTCTAGCTGGGCGTGACGCTTTTTATGAATAAGTAAAAAATACAAAAGCGCCCCAACTAACAAAAAACACGCTCCCGGAATAATAAAATCCAAGGCGTAAGATGAATCTTCAGGAAACCAAATTAAATTAAGTAAAGGCAAAAACAAAAAGATGCCGATACAAAACATAAAATAGCCGGCATAACCTAATATCAGCTTCCATCCTTTTACTAGAGGAATAGACTCATCATCTGGTTCAAGGTAAGAAAACAATTTGCTCATAAATACTCCTTATAGAATAAAAGCAAGATCCTTTTTATTATATATGATTTAAGCTTTAGTGTAACTTGTATCAAAAAAGTAATAATGAAATTAAAATAATGAAATTAAAATTCCCGGGTTTTCCTCAGTATTTTTAGAAACAGAACAAAGAATTATTCCTTGATATTTGAAAGCATGAGCTTGATGCGATTCTCCTGGTTGACTTTAGTAGCACCAGGATCGTAATCAATAGGAGCGATGTTAACTTCCGGATGAAGTTCTTTAATAGGGCGAACCATACCCTTGCCGACAATGTGGTTTGGCAAGCACCCGAAAGGTTGAGCGCAAACAATGTTTTTTACTCCGTGTTCCGCCATAGTTAACATCTCAGCAGGTATCAACCAGCCTTCCCCCATCTTCACACCTCTAGAAATGATTTTTTCCGCATTAGCTTTAATTTCTTCAAAATCTTCATACGGTATAAACTTCGTGCCTTTTAAAGCTTTGTTCATTCTAAGAGACTGCTTGTATAAAAACTTATAGGCAATTTTAACAAAACGATGCGATACTTTGTGATGCCCATATAAGATGAAATCCTCTTCGTTATTAGCTAAGCAATAAAGTAAGAATTCCAAAAGCGAAGGAACATTAGGTTCAGTTCCTTCTTGAATTAAAAAATCAAGCAGGTGATTGTTAGCTAAAGCGGAATATTTGACAAAAATTTCTCCTACTACACCAACGCGAGGTTTTCTTTTATCAGGAATTTCAATTTTAGAAAACCGATTAACAATCATCTTGTAATTTTTCTTTAAATGAGAAAATCCCCCGTTGCGAATTTGGTGCCTAAGATCTTTAAAACAATTCGCTTGGATCTCATCAGCTTGGTTTTTTATCTTTTCATACGGCTTTGTTTGATTGTAGCAAAGCATAATTAAATCCCCGTACATCAAAG
>JADING010000003.1 GCA_017694135.1 Candidatus Scatoplasma merdavium | reverse complement strand
CAGAGAAGACGGTGACTACAATTATTACAATCCAATCGAGAGTCTGTTTCAATCCGTTGTGGTCTAAAAGAAAATAAGAGAGTTCGGATTGAGCTTTCTGCTTTGAATTAAGATGACGCTTGTGAATCGGGTGGCGAATCTGGTTTAAATCAATGTTTTCCATAAACCAAGATAATTATATAAGTATTTAGATGTAATTTACTAAGAAAAAAGTCTCAAGTTTAACCTCGAGACCCATTTTTTATTTATTCAGCTGATTTAGCTTTAACATCGATGACTTTCTTACCTCTGTAGTAGCCGCATTCAGGGCAAACATGATGAGGTTGAATCATCGCGCCGCAGTGGCTGCATTCCACTAAGGTAGCCGGAGCCAATTTGAAGTGGGTTCTTCTAAGAGCCTTGCGAGTTTTAGATGTTCTTCTGGTAGGTACTGCCATATTCTCACACTCCTTTTTTCAATATGCTATAAAATTATAATCGCAGTAGCTAGCCTTGTCAAATATAGACTTTGCTAGTCACATTTTGAAATTATGCAATTTTTAGACTACAAAATCAAGACTGATTTGTTGTATATTATTTCGAGCCCACTTTTTGTGAGGTTGTTTAATAGTTAAACCTACTTTATAATAAGTCGGTATACTGAAAGGAGAAGAAATGAGCGCGTTTGAAATTATACTGCTGATATTTTCTTTCTTGTTAATTATATTAGCCTTGTTAACCGGTCCTAAATCCCGCGGTGCGTCTGGTGCTATCACAGGTGGTACCAATATGAATATCTTTGCTAAGACTAAGGAAAGAGGAGTCGATAAAATCATTTCTATCATTACGATGATATGTGGTATCTTCTTCTTCCTGTTTGCTATTTTAGCTCAGTACTTGTAATTGTTGGCGCTCCATTCGAGCGCTTTTTTTAAGAAGGATAAGTCTTTCTTCTGTTGCTCTTTGATAAAATGAAATTGAACTTTGAGGAGGTCTAAAAGTGGAAAAGCAAGCTTTGATTAATACTTTAAAAGGTAAGGTGCTCTCTTTAAAACAGATTGCGGATATTTTTAAACAACGTGAGGATGTGACTTACAATCAGCTGAAACTGTATTTAGACAATGGACTCATAGCTCAAGGTTCTGAAGGCTTTTTTCTCTGTGAAGAAGGAGGGGTTCTCCTCTGTAAAGTTGTCACTCGCAAGGACAACTTCTGCTATGTCCAACCTTTAAATCAAGAAGAAGATATCCGGATTTCTGGAAAATCTATTGAAGGCTACATATTAGGTGATTTAGTTTACGTTACTCTTGACCGTTATGGTAACGGAAAGATTTTAACTTTATACAAAAGAGAAGAATATTTGATCGGCAACGTTTTTAAGCGCCCTTCGTTAGGTTATTTTTTACATTGTTCAAAACTCGCCAACACTGGTATAGAGGCGTTGGTTATCGATGATCTTTCTTCTTTAGATATTTTAGAAGGTGACTTAGTAAAAACGAGAATAATAGATTCAAGCATAGATACAATTAAAGTTTCTTTCGTAGAAGTTTTAGTTAAGGCGAACCAAGTTGGAAGCGATATTTCTTCAATCATCGTTTCTAACGATGCGCCTTTGATGTTCCCAGAAGACGTTTTAAACCAAGCTAAGCTCATTCCTAGCCAAGTCAGCGAAGAAGAAACAAAAAACAGAGTCGATTTTAGAAAAGATATTGTCGTTACTATCGATGGTGCTGACGCTTTGGATTTTGACGATGCTGTTTCAATTAAAAAGATCGTTAACGGTTATAAACTTTACGTCCATATTGCTGATGTTTCTCATTACGTTAAACCCCATACGCCAATTGATGATGAGGCGGCAAAAAGAGGTACTTCAATCTACGTGGCTGACAGAGTTGTTCCTATGCTTCCTGAGGAGCTTTCTAATGGGATATGTTCTTTAAATCCCAATGTAGATAGATTGACTCTTACGGCTTCAATGAATGTGTCTGATGACGGGGAAGTCTATTCTTTCGAACTTGTTGAGGGCGTTATTAATTCCAAGGCTAGATTGACCTATGCTCAGGTTAATGACCTGTTTGAAAAAGGCGATTCTTCTAATATTACCCCTGAGATTCAGCAGATGCTTTTTACTCTTCGTGAGTGCGCTTCTAAGATAAGAAAAAGAAGGGTGCGTTACGGAGCGTTAGAGTTAGATTCAACTGAAATAAAATTCCACTTGGATGAAAATGGCAAGCCAATTGAGATTCTTAAACACGTTCAAGGTGTCGGAGAAAAACTGATTGAAGATTTGATGATTGTCACTAATGTCGGTGTAGCTAAAACGCTTTATAACAAGGCTATTCCTACCCTTTATCGCGTACACGATAACCCACCTAAGGACAAAATTTCTTCTTTTAGAGACTTTTTAAAAGGCTATGCTAGCCAGATTACTTACCGTAATTTCCCGCGTAGCATTACCCCTTCTTCCTTAGCTCACTGGCTTCGCTCTATCGAAGATAGTTCTACCCATTTTGTCATCTCGCAATTTTTGCTTCGCTCTTTGGCGAAAGCGAAGTATTCTCCACGCGAGACCGGTCACTTTGGCTTAGGGGAAGAATTCTATCTTCATTTTACTTCACCTATTCGCCGCTATCCTGATGTTATTGCCCACCGTGCGGTAAAAGATGGAATTATTCATCACGAGAAATTCCCTTCGACTTACAGCGTCTATTTGGAAAATATGGCTCTAGCTACTTCAGCTAGTGAAAGAAGAGCTGTCGACATTGAAAGAGAAGTCAATGACTTAGAATCTTGCAAATACATGCAAGATAAAATAGGTGAACAGTATGAAGGTTTGATAACTAATTGCTTACCTCGTGGAGCATATATTGAATTAGACTGCGGAATCGATGTGTTTTTGCCTATTGATAAAATCGATCCGTCTTTAAAATACGTCTATTCCGATAAATATAAAAACTTAGTTCCTACTAATTACAAACCTCATCAAGAGGTAGATCTAGCGTTAAGGTTAGGTCAAAAGATTCAAGTCGTTATCGATTCAATCTTGTTTGAGGCTAAATCTATTAATGTTGTTACTTCGAAGTACTTTGAATTTAAGGATCAGTATCAAGAAGTTATTTCCGAAACTGAAAAAGAAAGAGAGGCGTTATCCAAAAAACCTGATTATTCAAGAATAAAAGGGCGCAAAAAGCCTCAGTATCGCCGCAATAACAAAGGAGGGAAACGTGGCAGAAGATAGAATAAAACTCATTGCTACTAATCGCAAGGCTCACTATCTTTACTTTCTTTCCGATTATTTTGAAGCGGGCATAAGTTTGTTTGGAACGGAAATTAAGTCTCTCCGTTCATCTCACTGTTCAATAGATGGAGCTTATGTTGCTATTAAAAACAACGAAGCTTACGTATATGACATGGATATACCTGTTTACACCCACGGAAACATTTTTAACCATGAACCGAAAAGAGTGAGAAAGCTGCTGTTGCACAAAAGAGAGATTGCTAAGCTCGCTCAGAAAGTCCAGCTCAAAGGATACACAATTGTAGTTACCCGCTGCTATTTAAAAAACGGTAAGGCAAAACTTGAAATTGCTTTAGGTAAGGGTAAAAACACCATTGATAAACGCGAGACTATTAAAAAGAGAGATGTCCAACGCAAGATAGAGAAAGAACTGAAGAACCACAACTAACATGATTTCCTCGCGCAGAGTTAACAAACTTATATTGAATCTTACTCTTTCGGCGATGTTTGTCGCTTTATACGTTGTTTTTTCGCGCTTTTTAGCTATTAACTTCTCGTTTTTTCGCTTGGGCTTTGCCTCTTTGGTTCTTTTGTTTTCTTCCTTGTGCTTAGGTCCGATTTACGGGGGTGTTGTTGGAGCGGCTGGAGATATTTTATCCGCTTTAATCTTTCCTTTAGGAGCCTATTTTCCCGGCTATACTTTCGACGCTTTACTGCAGGGGGTATTGCCGGGCTTAACGGTGTATTTGCTCAAAGGAAGACACAAGCTTCAAAGTATTATCTATTTGATTTTGGCCGTGGTTATTTCTTTTTACAGCGTTGTTTTTTGCGCGGAATTTCACCGGTTTAAAGGGCATGAACTTTCTTTGGTTTTGCGAATATTAATACCGGTTTTAATCTTAGTATATTTCGCCGCTCTTTATTTTTTAGATACTTTTTTAAGAGTTAAATTTAAAGATGGGTATCTTTATAAAAGAGAGGATAAGTGTTTTGCTGTCTTTGATCTTTATTTAGCAAGTATGGTTAATTTAACCGTAATTTCTTTGAATTTACTCGGTTTGTGGAATTATTTAACTATCGAATTGAACTTCTGGATTTCCGCTTTTACTCAAATTGTCATTTTTTTAGTCGAAGGAGTGCTTAAACCTATTATCGGATTTTTCATTTTGAAGTTCTTAGTTAGAATTCCAAATTTCGATATGTGGATCTTGTCTAAATTAGCGGAAAGTAAACATTCCGATAATCCAGTAGGCAACAAAGAGAACGAACAGAACAATCTCTAAGATATCCAGTTTAGTTTTTATGCTCTTCTTATTAAATTTATCCGCGATTTTATAAAATTCTGCGGTGGTTAAAAAGAAAGGGAGTGCTCCGATGAAAACTATGTAGCAGTAAGAGTTTAAACCGACAGTTAAAAAGAATAACATCGGAATGAATATCGAGAGGAATTTGCTTAGCAATAAACTTAGAATGACAATGTGCTGCTTGTCGGATTTTGTTAGCATCATAACGTATATAGAATAACTCAAATATCTTATTAAACAAAATCAGTTAGTGGCTATTTTCTCTTGTTTCAAGGTAAATCTATCTGCAAAGCTGCTATACTTTTTAAGAAGGAAATTTAAAAATGTATCAAGAATTTAACCGCGGCTGGATCGAAGTTATCACAGGTCCGATGTTTGCCGGAAAATCAGAAGAATTAATTAGAAGAGTACGGACTCTTTCATACGCTAAAAAGAACATCGTGTGCTTTAAACCATCGATTGATATCCGTTACGCCAAAGATGATATCGCTTCTCACGCTGGAGGGAGGTATGAAGCTTACGCTATTTCTTCACCTAAGGAGATATTGAATTATGTCAGAGAAGATTGCGATGTTGTCGCTATTGATGAGATTCAGTTTTTCGATGAGAGCATCTTGCCTATTATCGATTCTTTAGCTGATAGTGGAGTTAGGGTGATTTGCGCTGGATTGGATATGGATTTCCGTGGAGAACCGTTTGGAATAATGCCGATTCTTCTTGCAAAAGCCGAGTTTGTTACTAAGCTTACAGCCGCTTGCACAGTATGCGGAGAAGCCGCTACGAGAACGCAAAGAATAATTGATGGAAAGCCCGCTTATTACGAAGATCCGGTTATTCAAGTTGGGGCTAAAGAAAGCTATGAAGCGAGGTGCAGAAAGCACCACGAAGTGCCTCATAAGAACTAACGCAGATTATTAAAGAGCTCTTGGATAGGTGAAAGCAAATCTAAAAGCTCTTTTTTTAATGTTTGATAATTCAAATTTAGCGGATGGTTATCGTATCTTTCTTCAAGAGATTTTATCCTCTTTATTTCAAGAGGTATTTCTTCTTGCTTTAGTTTCGCTAGATTTCTTTTTGACACGTTTATTTCTTCTTTTAACAAGCTTAATTCTTTTGAGTTATTAAAAGCGTTTTTAGCTTTGATAAAACGGTCAAAAACATAAGATGAAAGGATAGAATCTATCAAGTGTTTGTTAGTCACAAATTTCTCCAATGAGGGAATAGGTGTGAGAAGAGACAATTTTAACTTTGAGGATTTTACCGATAATAGAAGGATTGGCTTTGACGTGAACTAGATGGAAGTAATTGTCGTAGCCTGAAATCATGTTTTTATCGCGTTTAGATACTCCGTCAAAGAGAACCTCAACGGTTTTATTTACCATATTTTGAGCGTTGATTGTCGCGTATTTATCTATGGTTTGTTGGAGAATGCTGAATCTTTCAGACTTGGTTTTATCAGAGATTTTGTCTTGCATTTTTGCGGCGGGAGTGCCATCTCTTTTCGAGTATATAAAAGTGAAGGCGTTATCAAACTTAACTTTGTTACAAAGCTCGATTGTCTTTTCGAAATCTTCGTCTGTTTCGTTAGGAAAGCCGACAATGATATCGGTTGTTAAGTAGATATCAGGGATTCTTTTCCGCAATTCATCGACTAAATACAGGTACTTCTCGTTTGTGTAATGCCTGTTCATTCTAAGTAAGATATTGTCTGAACCTGATTGTAGCGGTAGATGAAGTGCTTTCATGATGTTTGGATATTTTGCCATAACATCGAAAACATCCAAGGTGAAATAGGCGGGATGGGAAGTGGTAAATCTCACCCTTTCTATTCCGGTTTTAGCAACTTCTTCTAAGAGCTTAGCAAAAGTTATATTTTCGTCTTTTAAATCAACACCGTAAGCGTTGACATTTTGACCTAAAAGTGTGACTTCTTTGTAACCTTGTTCTTTGAGTGAAATAACTTCGTTTACTACTGATTCAATAGAGCGTGAGCGCTGTCTTCCTCTAGTGTAAGGGACGATGCAATACGTGCAGAAGTTATCGCATCCATACATTATGTTTACAAACGCTTTGTATTTTTCAAATCTCGTTGAGGGGTAGTTTTCTACAACGCTTCCTTCAATAGAGGGGACATCGATTAATCTTTCGTCGTTAAAGATAACTTCATCGAGGAGAGAGTAAATATCATCGATGTTGTGAGTTCCGAAGATAAGTCTGACAAAGGGGAATTTTTCCTTGATGTATGTTATTGGTTTTTCTTCTTGTGCCATGCATCCGCAGATACCGATAATCTTGTCTTTATCGTTTAAGGCTAAAGGCTTTAAATGGCCGAGTTCGCCATAGATCTTAGTTTCGGCGTTTTCGCGAATTGCACAGGTGTTAAAAAGAATCAAAGAAGCGGTATTTACATCTTCGATTTGCTTCATGTTTAGGTTGTCTAAATACGCTTTGATAATTTCTGAATCGCGAACGTTTGCTTGGCAACCAGAAGTAAAGAGGCAGTAGCTTTTACCAGCGAGATATTCTTTTAATCTTTTGCTAGCTAGCTTGTTAGCTTCTCTGATATCAGGAATGTTTTTCAGTTGCCTTTTAGCGGCTTTTTGTAAATCAGGGAAAGATATTATTTTAGTTTTATTCATAGACGTTAATAAATTCAAAGTTAGTAACTTTATTGGTTTCTTCGGAGATTTTTAAAAGGATGGAATTACACTGTCCTATGCCATCGCTAGGTAGTTGAAACATCTGGGGGATTCCAGAGAAGTTTTTATAGATGACTTCCTCTTTGTTTACTCCAATTATGGTTTGACTGCCCCCGCACATTCCAACATCGGTCAATTCAAAAGTTCCTTTAGATAGAAAACGAGGATCGTTTGTTTGAACGTGGGTGTGTGTTCCTAACAAGGCGGTGATTTTTCCATCGAAGGCCATAGCCATAGCGATTTTTTCGGCGCTGGCTTCAGCGTGAAAATCAACTATGTGGATGTCTTCGGAAGAAGATGCAACTATTTCATCGAGAGTTTGGAATGGATTGGCATCTGCTCCGTCAATGAACACTTTGCCGATGATGTTTGTTATTCTAACTGTCTTGCCCTTGACAGAAAAAACGATAGTTCCACTCCCAGGGACGTATTTAGAGAAGTTAGCAGGTCTAATCATTAAAGGGTAGCGTTCCGGGTGCTCGAGTATCTCTTTGACGCGGAAATGGTGGTTACCCATCGTAATGCAGTCTACTCCATCTTCAATGAGTTCTTTGTAGTGATTAGATGAGAGACCTTTGCCGTGAGTGACATTTTCTCCGTTAGCGATAACAAGATCGATATGGTGTTCTTTGCGGATGTTAGGAAGATACTCTTTAAGCATCCTCCTACCTATCTTGCCGACGATATCTCCGATGAATAGAATGTTCATAATTATTTAGCGGTTTCAACAGCGCGGAGTTCGCGGATGACTTGAATTTTGATTTGACCAGGATAAGTCATTTCCGATTCAATCTTCTCTTTTATTTGTCGCGCTAAGGTGAACGAATCATCGTCAGAAACTTTGTCAGGAGTGACCATGATGCGAAGTTCGCGACCGGATTGCATGGCGTAGCACTTATTGACACCTTCAAAGCTCTTGCAGAGAGTTTCGAGTTGTTCGATACGCTGAATGTAATTTTCTAATGTCTCTGATCTAGCACCTGGACGAGCAGCAGAAAGGGTATCGGCTGCTTGGACTAAGCAGGAGATGATATACTTTGCTTCTTTATCTCCGTGGTGAGATTCAATAGCGTTAATAACAATGTCATTTTCACCGTATTTTTTAGCTAAACGAGCGCCGACTTCAACGTGTGAACCTTCGAGCTCAAAGTCAGCAGCTTTACCGATATCGTGGAATAAACCAGCGCGCTTAGCAGCGGTTTGATCAAGTCCAAGTTCAGCGGCCATGACACCAGCTAAGATAGCGACTTGGATAGAGTGATCTAAGACGTTTTGACCATAGGATGTGCGATAGTGAAGTCTTCCAATGTAAGGGAGAAGTTCGCGGTTAACGTGGGTGATACCTAATTTATTGATGGTTTGTTCACCCAAGCGGCGAACGGTTTCATCCATATTCTTTTTAACTTTGGTGTAGATTTCTTCGATTCTACCAGGTTGTATTCTTCCGTCTTTAATAAGTAAATCTAATGTTTGACGTGCGATTTCACGGCGGATAGGATCAAAGCACGAGACGGTGATGACTTCTGGAGTATCATCAATGAGAATATCAACACCGAGGACTTGCTCTAACGACTTGATGTTTCTTCCTTCGCGGCCGATGATTCTACCTTTCATTTCTTCGTTAGGAATGGTGACGGTAGAAATGGTTTGCTCAGAAGTGACGTCTTGAGAATATTTAGAAATGGCGAGAGCTAAGATGTTTTTCGCTTTTTCATCCGCTTCTAAAACAGCGGCATCGTGTCTTTCCTTCTCATATTTAGAGATTTCTTTAGTCATCTTTTCTTCGACGCGCTTCATAATCTCTTCGCGAGCTTCTTGCAAAGACATTTTTGCGACATCTTGCAATCTTTCGATGATTGAATCAAGTTCTTTCTGAACTTCGCCTTGCTTTTTAATTAACTCGTTAGTTTGAGCCTCGTATTCGGCTTTTGCTTGGTTGAGTTCGTCTTCTTTATCAGAGATTTTTTGGTAACGCTGATCGATGGCGGCTTGACGTTGTTCGAGAGACTTTTCTTGTTCAATTATCGTAGCCTTTCTATCTTTGATGTCTTGCTCGGCTTCTTTTTTCATCTCAGCAACTTGCTGTTTAGCGTCAATCTTAGTAGTAGCAAGGAGTTTTTCCGCCTTGTTTTCCGCTTCTTTTAAGATTTTGTCCGCTTCTTTGGAGGCACCTTTTTTCTTGAAGTAGGGAACGAAGAAATAAACGGCAGAACAAATGAGACCACCGACAATTAAGCCGGATAAAACGACAAGTAAATAAGTTAACCATTCTGGCATAATAAAAAACCTTCTTTCTATATATTGAGCACGATAATTAGACAAAATTAATTGATCAATTTTTATTAAATTGACTGCTTAGAGAAGTAA